>CAZFVX010000182.1:0-1509 GCA_964522675.1 uncultured archaeon | reverse complement strand
TTTATAACCCCCACTTCTGGATCTAAGGTATATTCAAAATTTTTTCCTTTTATTATCTTAAAATTATAACTTAACGGTTGAATACATTTTGTTTTTAATATTTTAAGTATCTCATCATAAATCGGCTGAAAATGCTCAGCATCTATGCGGTGAGCATCAAAAGCATTTGAAAAAGTTGTTGTGTAGGAAAGATAGTATTGAGGTTTAAAATCTTTGAGTCCGAGTTCTTGTAAGAGGAGAGTTTCGGCTCGTGAATACAATAAATTACTTTGTTTATAGAAAAAATAAATCTTTTCATATTGTTTTGCTAATTCTATCTTTAATGAATCCTGTATTTGAGGGATTTTAATAAATTCAATATCCTTAACATTCAATTTTGGCTGTATATTTCCACTACCTCTTCTTCTTATTTGCATTTGTCCATATTTAGAAAGAAGAAAGAAAAGTATAAAAATCCTTTCATGTTTTGGAAGTGTATGAAACCTAATTCCTATATTATTTTCACTTATATTCACTTGCCCTAAATCTTCAGAAATAATAGATAATCTACCAATTGTACCTATTTTAGAAAAAACAATATCTCCAGGATTTAAATGAGTACTAAAAATTCTTTTATGTTCTTTTTCGGAAATATAAACTAGATTTTCATGAGATATAAACACATCTGTAATGTCACCAATTCTAATAAATGGTACTCCGTAGCTTTGATAAGACTCGCTTTTAAGAGTAGAGCCAAAAGGTCCACTAAAAATCCTTTCAGAATATTTTTTAAGAATCTTAAATTTCAATCTAGCTATGACATCCTCATATTGATAAAAAACCGGCTGATAAAATTCAGCATCTATTCTTTTTGCTCCTTCAAGTTGGGATAGTTTGATGATTGAATAGGTATTCATAATTTTACGACAAAAACAATTTTTTTATTGTAGTGTTTATAATCTCAAACAATTCCATTATTCCGGGGATAGAACTTAAAAATGATAAACTTTGCATAGCTCGCTGGATAATGTTTCTATTTGGTTGAATTTTAACTAATTGGTCTTTTATTACCTGAATATCAGCTTGAATATCTAATTTTTGCTCAGTGGTAAGTTGATTGGTAAGTTTAACTTCATTTTCTAATTGTTCTAATTTCTTAAATAAGTCTACATATTCAGTACGAACTATGTTGTTATCTCCTAAAATCACTATGCCCGAAACATTGTTTATGTTTATTCCTGAAAACCTACTTGTGGTTGTAAACTGGGAAGGGCCTTCAAAGTAATTAATACCCCTATCAGAAAGCTTATATAATTTTTTCTCTGAGGGAATTTCAAATCCTTTTGGAGTTTTATAAATTCTTTTCTCTATCTGCTCAATGACCCATCCATTTTGCACTAAGAAATCTAAATTTCTCACCACTTGGTTCTGCGAAATACCTAATTTTTTTAATTCCCTTTTTATTTTTGAAATAGGTACAGCCATACTAGAAAGGCTTCTCGCTGTATTTCTGACCCGGTAAAGATACTT
>CAZFVX010000181.1:0-1522 GCA_964522675.1 uncultured archaeon | reverse complement strand
TCCTTCTATAGGAGAAATAATCTCGCATGTTGAAGCTACCTCCAATGGAGGCCTGAAGGCATTTAACTCTGGCAGAACTTTATGCCAGCATTTTAGTATGTCATGTTGTTTATTAAATTCATTAATATGAGTCTGGTCAAATATATTAGAAATAAGTTCAGTATATTTACTATATTGTGTAGAACTCCGAGAAAGATTTAATTTAATGTTTATATTTTCGATTAGCCGATTTAATTCTTATAAAGAATGGGATAAATTGATTGAGGAATTTAATGAAAAAACAGGACTTTTGAAAAAATATAAATAATGTATAAAGAGGGGATTAACTTAAATACTGTTTCGCGCGAGAAATTAAAGGCCCTGCCAGGCATAGGAGATGAACTTTCAAGAAGTGTGATACTCCACAGGGAACTCAAAAGCGAATTTGTAAACCCCGAAGAGTTCAAAAGGATTGTTCCAGAAAATGTTTATTCAGCAATCGTCAAAGATTATAACATTTATACGGTTTCACCATTTGTATGGAAGAGCCGAATTACCAATCAGAGAAACTTTCTTTATGATGAAGATTTAAAAATTTTTTTTGTAGATGAAGTTGTTTTTATAAATTGCCTTGACAAAACTTATCTGATAAATTTTTCAACACAGGATAGTTTTTACAAGTTTGCTTCCCGACAGAAAGGCGAAGTTGGGTTTCTTGGTGTTTTTCGTTCATTTTTTGGGAAAAAAATCGTTTTTGATTTTTTAATTATTACAGAACTTCCGGACACAGATTATCTGAATGATTTTTTAAAGAAGTTTGAGGTCAAAATGATTTTTTCAAAAAACGCTTCTGCATTAAAGGACACTTCTCCGAAATACGAAAGTATTTTCAAATAAATAAAAAAAGAAAAAATAAAAGAATTGTCTGCATTTTCTCATCGGGAAGACCATTTTGAGTTTTTTATTTTTCATCCTGAAAGAGAGAAAATGGATGTTGGATTTTTATTAAAATACGGTGAGATAAAAGGGTTTTTTATGTTTAATATGAGCGTTTCATTTCAAAAGCAGCTTTTACATTCAAAGGAATCTTGTGTTTTGAAAAATGTAAAATTTCTTTATTGTTACAAAATAGAGCCAATATCAACTCTGAAGGAGTTTATGGGCAATCCCTTTATTATTAAAGCGGGCGATGAGAGAATAAAGGGATTATTTTCAGATGGAAATTTGATTTATGTTGAAAAAAAACAATGAGAAATTAAGAAAACTTCTTTTTTATTTAATTTCTTTAAAAACATACAAAAAAAATCTTGAAGCGATTTCCTTTTTAAAAGAAGCATTAAAAGAAAATGGCTGGCAAAACATAAAGGAATTCAAAGGGAATGTCTGGGGAGAAAAAGGCAGTGGTAAAACAAAAATAATCTATGATGCGCACTATGACACAATAAGAGCAACACCTCACAGATGGGTGTATCATCCCTTTAAACCGGTTGTTAAAAATGGTTTTATTTATGGGAGGGGCAGTGTGGATGACAAAGGAGTTCTT
>CAZFVX010000180.1:0-1554 GCA_964522675.1 uncultured archaeon | reverse complement strand
AATAGGGCGCTGGCAAAAGCCAGCGCCTTTTGTTATTATATGAGAATATGTGCTTGGCTTTACCCTATAAAGTATTATCCCAAGATGAAAGCGGTATAAGGGTAGATTTTTTGGGGAAGCAACATACAATAAAAAATAGTTTGATAAAAATAAAACCCGGGGATTTTGTTTTGGTTCAGAAAGATACTATAATTAAAAAAGTTCCCAAAAAGGAAGCGAGAGAAATTTTAAAACTCGTTTCAAAAGATCGTACAACAAATTAATTAATAAGCAAGCCAATTCTATGCATAATTCCCTCACCACACTTCGTTATTTACTAAAATTTATTTCAAATCTTTTTATAGTTATTGCCATCCTAAACTTTACCGTAGGCGCGTTAGCTCTTCTGATGGGCATTATTAAAGGCATTCAAACACAAAGCTTATCTTATTTTTTAATGCCGTGCCTAAATCTTCTATTATTATACTTAATAGGGTTAGTATTTTATTGTTTAGGGCGAGGGCTAAAAAGAGAAGAAAAATGGGCTTGGGTAGTTAGTTCTAGTGTTTTTTTGATTAATTTTTTAGTAGCTGCAGTATTATTGTTTTTAAAACAAGATCGATTTCTTAACCTTACTTTTGAGAAAAAATTAGGCGTCTGCGTATTTCAGTTATCTTTCTTAATATTACTTTTATCTCTCTACCCATTTTTTAAAGAAAAGAAAGAAAAAATTACTTCGTGGTTTCTTAAAAAAGATTTTAAAATTGTTTTTGCTTCAATAATTATAATATATATTGCCTCGTTAAGCAGTTTCATTTATATACAATGGTGGGTTCCGCATCAAACAAAAGCCTATTTAAATGTAATTAACTCAATCACCACATTAAAAGATCAAAATTCAATAATAGCAGAAACGGCAGGCTGGAATAGTTATTTTAGTTCTTTGATGAAATTCTCTGTAAAATATCCGCCGGATTGGAAAATAGTAAAAGAAACCGCACAGAAACGAACTTTTCTTGCCGCAGGATTAAACACTTTTATAGGAGAAGGTAATCTAGTTAAAATGGAGGGAAAGGAAATGGCTTTATCTATATACAGGGGTCGGTTTTTTGTATCTACGGATCTAATTGGTAACAAAAAAGAAGTGACTTTTGATGAACTAATTTCTATGGAACATGCGATAATCGAGAGAAAGGCAAGGAACGGAGAGAATGTACAATTTCAGGAGAAACATTTCGAAATATCCGGGATTCCCGCAGTAAGATTCACTCTTATAGAAGTGTGGCCCCGTTTTAATACTATCAAAATTGAAGATATAGCGTATTTAGAATACGAAGGAGAAATTTTGAGAATTCAGTGTAAAACAAAGCTATTTGCCTTGCTTTCTAAAAGAAAAGAATATGTAAAAATCTTTAATCTCATTATGTCTACATTCTACCTCGTAAGATAATAGAATTTTGAGATTTAGAATAACCAAAATAAAATACATATTACACATTTGGGCTTACCCTAAAATTCCCAAAAAAGAAGCAAAAGAAATCTTGAGGCTCATTTCAAAAGAATGGAAAAAGGAGG
>CAZFVX010000179.1:0-1559 GCA_964522675.1 uncultured archaeon | reverse complement strand
CAGACCCTTGGGGATGTAAAAAATGAAAAATTAAAATTTTATAAAGTTCATATTTGGGCTAGTAAATTACCTAAAAATACTGTATTTATCTCGGAATTTTTAAGTAAAGAAATTTTAACAAAGCCTGTTTTAAGGCCCATGAGTATTCCAGGAATGGGAAGGTATGATTCCATGTTTAAAATTGTTGAAAAACCTGGACCAGAGGGAATTAAAATATTATCCAAATACATAATTAAACTAATTAAAAGTGGATATCGGGTCTACACAGTTGAATGGAAAAAACACAAAGCAACATATTTAAACTTACCGGAAATACTTTCCCATACCGATTATTTTGAAGTAGTAAAAGTCAAAAAATTTCCCTTCATTTCAATAGTAGTACCTGCTTATAACGAAGAAAAAAATATCTCAAAAACTATAAAATGGCTTTCAAATTTGAATTATCCAAAAAGGAGGTTTGAAATAATTGTAGTAAATGATGGAAGTACAGATAATACTCTTAAGATAATTAAGGAATTAAAGAAGAAAATTAGACTTCCAAAAATTAGAATAATCAATCACAAAAAAAATAAAGGTAAAGCAAGAAGCCTGAATGACGCCATTAAAATTGCAAAAGGAGAATATTTTGTTACTGTAGATGCCGATTCATTCCCAGAGAAAGACTGTTTAAAAAAAGCAGTAGAAGTTATGGAGGCAGACAAAAAGATAGGTGGGGCTTCTGCCTTCGTAAGAATCTATAAACCAAAGAAATTAATAGAGTATCTTCAATATATCGAATATCTGGTTTTCGGATTTTCAAAATTCATCTTGAATAAAATTTATGCAATCCACGTACTTCCTGGACCTTTTACAATTTACAGAAAGGAGTGTTTAAAAAAAGTTAAAGGATTTGATGAAACTTCACTGGTAGAAGACCAAGAAATTGTATATAGGCTACAAAAGAAAAATTACAAAGTTATACAGCTTGATAACGTTTTCGTTGAAACGATATGCCCAAACAATTTTAAGAGTTTATATAAACAAAGAAGGAGATGGACCTTAGGAACTCTTTTAACTATTACAAAACATAGAGATATGATACTAAACAAAAAATATGGAGACTTTGGAATGTTTCAAATACCATCTTTGATATTCTCATTGATAATACCAATAATAGTTGTTACACTCTTTCTTTATTCCACGGGTAGAACAATTCATCTATATTATATGCGTTTTAAACTACATGCATTTTGGATAGAACCAATTAAGTGGGCCAATATTTACTATTCTTTGGATATTACGAGACTTTATTTTTTAATTATAAGCTATATTTTGTCATCCTTTTTCTTCGTTAAGTCTTTTGGGTTTTCTAAAAGAAGGATAGATTCTAAAATTATCTTTTACTCTATTATTTTCTTTTTATGGTATTATATCCTAATTTCTTTTATATCAGTTTTTTCATACATCGAATTAATACTTAAAAAAATCAAAAGAGAGGGACTTAAATGGTGAAAAAACTCAAACTTAAAAGATATTTTTCATCTTTTGTCATTTCTCTACTTATATTCTTTTTAGGGATG
>CAZFVX010000178.1:0-1560 GCA_964522675.1 uncultured archaeon | reverse complement strand
TATTATTAACTAATATAATTTTTGATTTTCTCATTTTCCCAAGAATTTCGGAGGTTCTTTTATAACTTAGACCTATTTTTTTAGAAATTTGTTTAATAGTTAATGGTTTTTTCTTTTTTAATAAGGTTATTATTTCTTCATATCGCTTACTCAAAGGTTTAGCCTTATATCCAGAAATTGCCTTAAAAAGCTTATGATTTCTTCTTTTTTCCAAGCCGAAACCTACTGTTTCATAAAACTTTTCAAGATTATTAATTCCAGTTATATAAATTTGTAAGGACCTTGTCTTACTTTTAAACTCACTTGTGTGAATATCTAAATCATTTAAAAGTGATTTTATAAGCATCAATTTCTTCCTATCTTTATTTATAATCGCAACTGTTTTTTTGAATACTGAACCATCACCAGCTACAAACCCCCTTATATATGCAGCCTTTACCGAATTTGAAGAAATTTTAAGTAATTTGTAAAAATCTTCAGATAAATTCATAATAAGTTTTGATAAAGCCATGCTATGCGCAATAACTTTTAAACGAAGTTTTCTACCCTCTTCTTTATAAATATGAAATCTTGTATAACCTTTTTGTTCTAATGATTTAATTAGACATTTAGCTTTTTTCAGTTGTCTTTTTGTGGAATAATAAATAATAACGTTAATTTCATTCCTAGCTTTTCCAAACTTTTTTGTAATAAAATCTGCAAAATAAAGTGGTATTTCAATAGTCGTGCTAGAGTAGCTTAAACTTTTAGTGGTCAAAGAGCCATCACTATCAAGCAATCCAAACCATTCTGCAAAATTTTCATCTAATTTTATTCTCCATCCATCTACAAATATAAAACCTGCTGTGTAGTACTTTGTTATACCAGAAATAACTGCCGATAAGTTTGTTCTACCCATGTTAGAAATTGTTAAAATTTCTTTTAGTTTACCAAATGGAATTTTCTTACCACGTTTCCATTTTGACACAGCCATAGGAGAAACGTCTAAAATTTTAGCTAATTTTGCTTGACTACCAACTTTACTAATAGCAGTTGTGAATAATTGCTTTCGAAATTCGTCTTTGAGTGTTACATAACTATCTAAAGGTATATACTTTATTAAATCAATTTCTACGTACTTTTCTTTACTGGTCATATGTATAATTATAAACTAAAATAATATTTAAATTTAACTGTACATATATACAATTATGCCAAGACATGTAGATAAGAACAAAATCAATAAAATCCTTACATTTTTAAGAAAACACCCTGAAGGTACATATGTTTCAGAAATTGCAAGAAAAATCAAATTACCGAAAAGTACTGTAAGTTTTATGCTCAACACTTATTTAAAAGATAAGATAGAAGAAGTGATAGTTGGGAGGAAAGGCTTATTTAAAATAATCAGATTAAAAAAATAATTTTTAAGGTAAATCAAGGTTTATGATGATGATTGAGACAAAATAAACACAAACTATTATTTTTTACCACCAAAAATTTCTTTTACCCTTTCCTCTAACTCCTTCTTAAGCTTATCTGCTCTATATTCCTTTGAAAAATAATCAAGTTTTGCTGCAA
>CAZFVX010000177.1:0-1562 GCA_964522675.1 uncultured archaeon | reverse complement strand
CTTTCATACTGGTATTATAAATAAAATTAATTTTAAGTTAAATTGGTAGTTGGGCGCCCAATATTCATATTACCAAATAAATTGGGATCAAGTCTTCATATTTCACATTTGATAATTATTAGGTTTATCCTAAGTAAATTTTTTTCTGGACCTTAATGTAAAAGACGAAGACCTTAAAGGCTTAGACCTTCTCCCCCTAAATTATATTTAATGTTTATAATTATAAAGAAAAAATCATTAGTTTTGGGGTTGGGTAAATAGTTAAAATTATAAATTTTGTCTTTGGTTCAGATTCTAATAGTTGCTAAACCCCTCTATGTTTGATTTTAAAAATATTAATTTCAGTGGTTGGATTTGTCTTAAGGATGTAAAAAGTTTTTTGGACTAATTTTTCTCCTTCTTCTTTTACCACAAGATCAGCATAGTAAACATCGGGAAGTTCGTAAGTATATTCATAGAAAAAGAAATTTAATAAATTTCCGCGATAATCAAATTCCAAAATTTCTAGCCGAGGAAAGCTATTGAGCAGGTAAAAGCTATTTCGACCGCAGTAGATTGAAAAGAGAACAGGTAACAGACCTCCTTTATCTTTTCCAGAAACTCGTTTTAAATTAATTTTTTCTTTTGCTTTCATTACCGGAGTTTCAATCGGATATTCAGCCAGCAACTCACCTGAAAGCGAATATTTAACTACAAGGGGAAAATGTTCGTAAGCTATTAACAATTCTTCCTGAGGAGTAAGAGCTATTTTAATAAAATTAGGAATCTGCCAGTTCTTTTTTGGGCTGCCAAATTTGGCCTGCTCAAATGATCTAACTACTTTACCTTTAGGATTAAGGATATCTATCAAGGGAGCATCTGGTTTGGTTCGTAATGGAGCATAGGCTATCATTCCTTTCCCACTAAGTGCTAGACTTAGGATAGGTTTAAAAATTTTGATTTCCTTTATTAATTGGCCTTTAAGATCAAAAAAATTAAGTCTCATATTGCCATTATCAGCGACGACAAGGGAATTGTGAGCGAAGGTTAAGATAAATGGATTGCTAAATTCCCCTGGTCCCTGTCCTGGCTTACCAAAAACTTGTAATAATTTTCCTGTGTCGTTAAAAAGAAAAATACACTTAGCTTTCTGGTCATTGACCGCGATTAAACCATTTGGAGAAAGAGTTATATCTCTTGGTTTTCATAGAAAGACATTATTTGAAGCTTTATTACTAGGGAAACTGGCAATCATTTCTAGCTTTATAGTCTCTTTTGGAGGAGGGAATTTTTTAAACCACTTTCTTCAATTTTCAATCAGATTTTTATTTCTATTAGTATTGCTTAATTTTTCTTGTGGGAGTATCCAATTGGCTGTGAAATAGAGACTGAATAGCAGGGCTAAAATTTTTACTGTATTTCTAAAGATATTTTTCATTGCCTGTGGTCTCCATTAATTTTTTTACATAGGGAATAAATTGATTATAACAATTGCAATTTTTATGAAATATTTTAAGAATTTTTCCAATTTTTTCCAGGACAATAATGATGTTGTTTAACTCATCTTTTTTCTTCATAAATAA
>CAZFVX010000176.1:0-1569 GCA_964522675.1 uncultured archaeon | reverse complement strand
GGAAAGAGATTGTGAAAAGTTTAAATACTATTCCAGAAGATAAGTTAAAGGTCTTAGCTAAACTCTGGAGTAGTATTTAAATTTCAACATGTCATTAAACTAAAACTCTTTTTATTTTATGATTTCTTTTTTCATGGATACGTAAAAAAACAATGCCATTAGTTCATTTTCCTATTTGAAGACCTAAAAACATCGAGATAAGAGTTATTATAGCCATTATTATTCCAATTATAAATGTTTGGTATTCTTTTAACAGTCCTGCTATTTTTTCTTTAAAAGGAACATATTCATATTTAATTTCTTTTTTAATACTCTCAAACTCCTGAATTAAGGAGTACAATCTAGGAATATTTCCCTCCTCAAGGGAAAGGGTTAACTCCAAGAATTTTTTAGGTACTTCCCATTTTTTAAATTCCTCGGGAGGAGTTAAATAAATTATTTTTTCAAGTCTACGCAACTGAATCCTTAATTTATTTAATTCTGGTGAAACATAACGGTAAGGTTCTTGTTTAAGCCATAAATTAAATGCTCCTAACAGTAAATTAAGTCGGTTAGAGTATTCTAATCTAGTGTTGTTGTCATTTTTAAACTTGAAATTAGCACCAAAATAGAAAAACAAGAGAGGAAGCTTCTTAATCAATAAAGTTGACCTTCTTTCTCTTAAGACTATATAATCTAAACCAATATCAGTTAGAAGATATAAAGGTAAGAAAAACCATGGTGCACTTTTCCCAAGAAAAAGAAGAAATAAAGGGAAAAATTTTTGTAATAAGTAAAGTATAAGAGTGGAAATAGCAATAGCAAGGAAATCCAATATAAACTCTATTTTGTCAAAACGCTGCCGAACTTTCTCTATTTTCTTTATTTCGTCTTTCATTAATGGAATATATTTATCAAGTTTCTTTACTTCCTCTGGTTTGAACTCTTTCTGTAACCATTCTTTTATTTTTTGTTTCATTTCTTCTTCAGCTATTTCTTTTTCCTCCTGGCTCCTCATTTGCTTTAGAACCCATTTTTACCATAATTTTGAACATAATTAGTTGGGAAATCAAAATTAAATTATGCCGAAAATCAACATAAATTTGATCCAAAAATGCTTGATATGAAGGAAAAATCTTACCAACCTTTTCGGGGTATTCATGTCGGTGAAAGGGTTGGTAAGAAATTAAGTTTTAGCATTGCATCCTGTGGGAAGAAATATCCGGATCATTGATTTTTACTTTGTGAAGGCTTTAATGGAGAGGAGATTGGAGATATTGGAAAAACCATGAATGTCCGTTTTAGTTATCTTAAATGGTTTTCTTGAAAATTCTCCATTTCTTTTTAGGTATTAATGTTGCTTTGAAAAGAAAGTTTGCAGAAAAACTTCTATAAGATTTTTTCACATTTTGGATCCATTCATCTATACTATTGAAACCAGATTCATTTACATAGGGTTCAAGTTCCCTTGGATTCTCAACCTTCTTGACAAATTCAACATAAACATAGCAAAGAAAATCTTTGTTTTTAGGATTTCCAACATAAGCTTTAGCTTTCCCTATCTTTCTCCACATACGTAAAACATAAACA
>CAZFVX010000175.1:0-1574 GCA_964522675.1 uncultured archaeon | reverse complement strand
GTACAATAACAGAATATTTAAAACGCTTAAAGTTCATATAGAAAATTTAACTCCAAGCTTTCTTTTCGTAAAGGAAATCTATTAATGAACCCTCATGAGGTTCAAATGGATTAATTTCATATGTAGGTTTTTTATTATAAACTTTATGGATTGTGGGTTCTTGAATTAGTTTTTTTTCTAAATTTTCATTATCTGTTAATATACATATAGCTAAAGAATTTTTTCCAGCGTTTATTAATTCTTCTTTATTTTTTACTTCGGTAATACTCATACATGCAAACCCAAATTCATTTCCAAAAATTGGATGAAGTGGAGATTCGCAATAAATAATGGTAGGTAATAAATAATGAATTCCTTTTTCTTCTATAAATCTTTCTTTTCTATAATTTTGTGTCAAATCTTCAGCACCAGGTGTTTTTAATAATTCATTTATATAACTATCGATTCTTTTACCAAATTCAGGAGGATTAACAGCAGCTATTAAGGCGTTTTCAGATAAAGGATCTTTTGGTTTGTATTTACTTAATCTTTCTGCAAGCTCTTCAGCAATTTCTTTCCCATTTCTAAGAGTAACGAGTGCAGAAGAATTTATACAACCTCTCCCACCGTCTTTCATCATTGATTTTTCTGCTAATTCCACAATTTTTTCAATATCATCTGCATAATTTTCATCTACAAGTATTTTACTTCTCCCAGGACCAAATACTTTTATATCATTTCTGTGCGCATATGGTTTTATTGTTTGTTCAGAACCAAAAATAATTTTTAAATCTATATCCTCGGAATTTAAAATTGCTTTTCCTGTCTCTGGATCACCCATTAAAATATAAATTGAATCTTTAGGCAATCCTGCCTCATAAAGTGCTTTAGCCATTCTGTTTGGTGTAAAAGGTTCCTGATCACCTGCCTTTGCAATTATAGGATATTTTATTGGTATTACTTGTGACCAAGAAGCGTTAACCCCAGGGTGATTTGAAGGTAAAACAATTCCTAAATTTTTACCTTTGGGCGTGAATCCATAAATAACCTCTAAAGAATTGAATTCAATTTTATATTTATTAGAATCATAAACATTTAAGTCTCTTTCTGGTGTGTGAAAAGGTAAAATTTTATCCATATATTCAAAAGTCATTTTAATTATTTCTCTACTTTCTTTAACAGCAGAAATCGGTAATCCCGTTAATCTTGTAACGTATTCATCATATTCTTTTGGTGGTAATTTAGTTCCATTGATACATACAGATCCATCAGCAAATATTTTACCAGCCTCTTTCATTGTATTTAATATATCATTAACTTTAATTTCTCTTAATTTTTCAGATGCTTCTCTTGTTTTTTTAGCTACCTGATATACATGGATAGGAGGAGAAAATGAAAGTTCAACCAAAGGATTTCCTTTGTAATCATTGAAAATTTTTTTATCTTCAGATATATATTCTTCTCCGCCAAAAATTGAGGGGATTAAAATAGCTTCTGTCATCTAATAAACACCTTCTGCTCCTTTCTGTAATCTTTCTACATCATAATGAGGATTTCTCACACCATCCCATTTATATTCTCCTCGAGGAGGTATT
>CAZFVX010000174.1:0-1579 GCA_964522675.1 uncultured archaeon | reverse complement strand
TAAACATAGATACTAGGCCAAGTGATGCAATTGCTATAGCTGTAAGATCAAATTCTCCTGTTTATTTAAAAAAAGATTTACTCAAATATGCTGAAGAATTTTGTTAATCTATTTCAATTTTTTATGTAAAATTCGTTATCCTCTCCAGTAATCTGTTTTTTTAGTATTCCGAGAGTTTCTTTGTTTTTCGAATAAATGATTGAATTATTTAAACTCTCTCCAAAATGTTCACCATTATAGTTTTCAATTTCTATTGTATGGTGCCCAGAAATAAGAAAAGCCCAATTCCCGTCGAATTCCTTGATCTTGAATTCTCCATGACTTGAAAATTTAAAAGTCATTCTCCCTTTAAATTTTTTACAGAACACTTTAAAATTTTGTGAACAAAAGCCGAAATCGTCACTTTCAACTTCTTCCGCTTCAAAAATATAATTCTTCACTTCTAAGAAGCCTGCAACACCATTGAGTTTTCTTGCTTTAATTTTCATTGGCCTCGTTCTTTTTCCCTTTAAAAACATACCAAAATTGTTAACATAAACGTCACCAAATTCGAATAAATTGTGTCCTTGATTGTAGCTTGTTTGAATTAGGGCAGAAAGCATTATTGTTAGGCCTTCATTTGCAAATATTTTTTCTTTCTTGTATTTAAAATTTTCAACCCTTTCCAGAAATTTTCTTGGGATATCGTTTGTTATGTTGAAATTTTTTAGGAAGTCCATGGTATTAAGAAAATAGCATTCTAATTTAGAAACTCCTTTAATTTTTGTTTTTTTATAACCTTCATTTTTAAGAAATGCTAAAATTTCATCAAACATGGATGAGTCATTTTCAATTTTCCTAAAAGATTTTTCTTCTGGATTTTTTATCTCTTCATTAAAAATTTTTTCTAATCTCATTTTAGAAGTCCTAGAAGCCCGCTTTTTTTCTTCTCCTTTTCTAGATTTATTTCTGTTTCTTTATTCAATAATCCGATTTTTCTGAATGTTTTTTCGTATTTCTTTTCTAAGTTTTCGTATGCCATGTCACTATTTTTGGGTAATAAACAATTTATAAATTTTTCGGAAAAATTAAATATCTTTTCTTTCTAAATATCTTAATTATGGCTTTGAAATGTGCCATATGCGGAAAGCCTATAAAAACAACATTCTTAGGAAAAATTGAAGGAACATATGTAAAGAAAAAGCCAGTTTGTAGTGAATGCCAAAAAAAATACGGTAGCAAATTAAAAGAGATTATTAAAAATCATATTATTACGAATCATACAACTATATAAATTTTAGGTCTTTCAAAATTAGAACGACAATAAATTATACTTATGAAATATTAAATAAGTGAATGGTAGTGTTTATTAAGCCAAAAACAACCTTAGGAAATTTAATTTAAATGATTATTTATATAAACGAGGAATTAAATTTTCAAATCTTCAAATTAATAATTTTAAAAAGATTATACATAATAATTTATGAAATATTTGATTTTATTAAATATATCAAAAAATTTAGATGAAAATCATGGAAAAAAATGCATTAATTTTTGCACATAGAGGTGCCAGTAAATTAGCTCCCGAAAATACCTTAAA
>CAZFVX010000173.1:0-1582 GCA_964522675.1 uncultured archaeon | reverse complement strand
CTCTTATTTATCTATATTTCCTTCTCCATAATTAATTATGAATTTTCAATAAGATTATACGATTTTTTAAAAAACAGGATGAATTTAAAACCTATTGCTAAAATTTATTTTTTTATTGGAATAAATTTCATATTTATTAATACATGTTATCTTATAAACTCTATTCAATATCCATACTCCAATCTCTCGAGATTCGCAAAATCATTTTTTGAAAACAAAGATTTATTATCTTTAAATTATTTTTTAATAGGAATATTAATAGTTTATTTCTCTTTCTTCCTCTATCTTGTTCTTAAATATTCAAAGCTTTCCTTTAAGATCTTTTCTGCATCCTTCTTACTATTGTTATTAATTGGAAATTTAAACTTAACATATCATTTCAAAAATGTTTACTATTCGATAACGAAAAAAGATGTGAATATAGGTCCGAATATAATAATTATAGGAGTAGACTCCTTAAGACCCGACCATACCGGCTATTTCGGATACAATTTAAATATAACTCCAAACATAGATAAATTTTTATCTCAATCTATTATTTTTAAAAATTGCTACACTCCTTTAGCAAGAACTTTTCCCTCCTGGATGTCAATCCTTACCGGCAAGTATCCAAAATCAAATGGAGCTCGATATAATTTAATTAAAAGAAAATTTATGAATTCAAATTGTAAAACTCTGGGAAAGATTTTAAAAGAAAAATTTAATTATTTTACGGCATACTTCACTGACGAAAGCAGATTTAGCAATATTCTTAGGGAAGACGGTTTTGACTATCTGAAACAACCTGTTATGGGAGTCAAGGATTTTACCTTCGGAAATTTTCATGATTTTAGTTTAGCAAATATCTTTTTTAATAATCATATAGGCTATAAATTATTTGATTTCCTTGAAGTTAATAGAGGGGTTGCACATCTTTATAAGAATAAGTATTTTACGGATGAGTTAGTTTCGTTCTTAAACATTCTAAAAAACAAGAAAAAATTTTTATTAATAGTTCATTTTTGTGCCCCTCATTGGCCCTGTGCTTCTTCTGCTCCTTATCCATATCTTTACAAAAATCCTGAAAAACCTGCTATAGGGAAATATGACGGAGCAATAAAAATGGCTGATGAACAGGTAGGGAGATTTATAAAAGCGATTAAGAAATTAAATTTAGAAGAAAAATCAATTATAATACTTCTGTCAGACCACGGAGAATCCTTTGATTATTTTATAGGACATGGAATAGAGCTGAGAAGCGATGCTCAGAATCATGTCATACTTGCTTTTAAATTACCTGAGAATAATAAGCACTTTGAAATTAGAGAACTTGTGAGGACTATAGATATTGCTCCAACGGTTCTTGATTTAATTGGTCTGAATATTAATACTCTCGATTTTGAGGGTAAGAGTTTAAAACCGTTACTTTTTGGAGGAAAATTTGAAGGTGAAAATTACGCATTAATGGAAACAGGCCTTTCCCTTATGGGGCCCGGAGGTGTAACTCTTCCATTTGAAAAATTAATTAGCAAAGGAATCACCTTTTATGAATTTAATAAAAAAGGCATTATCACAGTAAAAGAAAATTTACATATGGACTTAA
>CAZFVX010000172.1:0-1593 GCA_964522675.1 uncultured archaeon | reverse complement strand
ATTCTCTTTTAACTTCCGGCCAAAGTTTTTTAGAAGAAATTTCTACATCACCATTTTCAATCAAATTTTCAAGTTTATCTAAAAATTTTGTCTTTGCTTCATCTTTCACTTCTTTTGGAGGAGAAAGCAAAAACGGCAACGGCCTTATCAGCATTCCGATAATTGAGCCGTCTAACAAGAGAAACTCTGGATTAAATTCTTTCAAACTTTTCAAAGAGATTTTTGATTCAAATATATGCATATAGAATCTTAATCTATCTTCTGTATACTTGTAAGGTCGAAGTAAATCTACATCGCACGCCCTTAAAGATTTCATTTTCCCATCAAAAAAGAACACTTGAGAGGCTATTGCATAAAGTGTAAAACTTCTAAGTTCTTTGTAGTTAAAGCTTCCGTCTTCACCGGCTATTTTCTTTCCCTTTAGCTCATTTATTTGAACATCTTTCCAAGGTGGTTTGATAATTTTCTTTTCTTTTTCTAAAAAGTTTAACAACTCCAATATTTCGTTTTTCCTTTTTGATGCCGTTTCAAGCAAAAATTCAAGCATCTTTAAACAACTCCGTATTTTTCAAACTAACTCTCAAGCTAGGCCTAAAGGTTATGTTTTGAAGAACAACGTCTCTTTCTATTTCATATACTTTCCCCTCTTTTGTAACGTATAGCCATTCGTTCTCATTTTTAAGAAACTCTCTTTCTTTCATACTAAAATTTTGGCTAAAAAATTTTAATTTATTTAACAGGATTTGAACAAATTTTAATCAATATTCAAAATTCAAAAGTTTCTGATCGAGGAAGAATTAAAAACAAATCTGATAAAATAAGGGAAAGAATTAGAAAAATGAAAAATCGCGAAAATTTCTGTTCAATTTTACAAAATGTATCTTTGGTGAATATTTAAAACACAACAATTCAACAATTAAAAATATGGGAGAAGAAACAATCAAATCACCCATCGATCTAAATGTTCTAACTATTACTACCAGTTATAAGAAATATTGTATTTTTCAGATCAATGAAAGAAGGGATACATCCGCATCTTTAATTCTAAAATTAGATTATGAACATAAAGGTTTATCTAATGTAGAAGTCACCTTTTACATCAAAAAGAAAGAAGAATATGAAGTTAGGATGTGTATAACCTTATTCAAGAACTCGCCATTTAATGTTCACATTACCTATGATTTTCCATTATCTCATAAATTTAAAAGTGGAAAAACAATTTTGGATTATCTTCTTGAATACGATGAATTTTTTGTTAGAGTCTATGGTAAAAATATAGACTATACATTTCCTATCAAAATTAATAAAGAAGAAATAAGAAATCTTTTGATTGTTATCAAAGAACTGGATGAACTTGTATAATATAGTTAATCCTCACTCTTCTATACATAGCACACAATCCAGTTGACTAAGAACTATACTTAGCAAAAGAAATGTTTTTGAGAATTATCAATATTTCAACAACTGGGGATTTAATACTAAATTTAGAGAAAGAAACTAAAAATAAATTTATGAAATTTGCAAATTTTCAAGCAAAAATGTTCAATAAAAAAGCTTCTGACCCCAAAAACAAACCAGACCAGATTATAGAAG
>CAZFVX010000171.1:0-1593 GCA_964522675.1 uncultured archaeon | reverse complement strand
ACACCTATCTTAAAAGCTCACGGAATTCTAAATGACCTTTGGCCAGGAGTTTATTTAGAGGATTTGGGCATAAATAATTATACTTACGTATTTTTTATTGCTTTTTTAAATAAATCTTAGAAAAAGATCCAAAAACTGTTTTGTTAAATTTTTAACTTTTTGATTTTTCTCTAAAAGTTTGATAATTTGTGGACTAATAATTTTATATAATTCTATTGTTAACCTTCCCAAAAAGTTGGAAGCTAATACTATATCTCTAAATCTCCTTATTTTATTGGTTTCGTCAGCGTCAGGCCTATAAATTGATGTTGCTATAAAGCAATCATTCTTCTTCTTGGGGAGAGAAGAGGTTACCCACTTACAATTATTGCATTGATATTTTGTATCTATTATATTAGTATTTTTCCAGTCTCGCTAACTCCCTCTGAAATTATTGCATAAAACTCAGCATAAACATCACAGTTAGGACACTGAAACCTTCCTACATATTCTCTCTCTATCTTAAATTTATTTTTTTCCACATTTTGCCCTCTATATTGCTTGTTTTTAGCATCAAAGCATTAGTTTGTAAAGATAATAAAATTTGACTTTATTTTTAAAGAATTTTTATTTCAAAAGATAAACATCCCAAAGTTCTTTTTCTGCAAGCCATATTTTTGTCCCACAATTTTTACAATAAATAGCATCTTTGTTTAGACAACCACAACTCCAACACACTTGCTGTATTTTCCATTCTTTTAAATCCTTTGGATAACCAACTTTTGGACAAGCGATTTGTAAGATAGCATTATAAAAATACTTACACCCTAAGGCATGCCAAACCATTTCTTGCTCTCTGTAATTTTTTAAATTTGCTTTGACATCTACAAATGCCAATGGCAAGGAGTTTTTTTCATCCCAATAACAAATAAAAAAATCTGCTTCTATTTGTGGTGCTCTTAAAGTCCATTTGTTATTTTCTTCAATCCGAAATGTTTTTGGCAGAATATCATAAATCGGAATTACTTCAAACCATGGAGGAGTTTCATTAGGAATAAGCGGATTTCCTGTTAATTCCAAAATCCAAGAGCCTTTGAATATTGATGATGTCTTAATGCAAGTCAAGTAAAATAAAACTTCATATAAGATACCTTTTAAGCGTTTTATTGGGAAATCAATAGGAAGTATGTTTTCTATTTTTTTCCACTCTTCAATTACATTTTTATGAAGATTTTGTAGGTCGGTTAACCAATTTCCTGTCCAATCAATGTTTGTTATTTTATCCTTAAGCAATACAAAAAATTCCCTTTTTAGCCAATCAAATACGATCCAGTATTTCTTTTCATTTTCTATTTGTAAATCTAAGAGTTTTTCTAAAGCATCTTTTCCCATTACAATTCACCCCTAAATGCCTTATACAAAATAGTTTCTCTAAGTTTCTCAATTTCCTTTTCTATCTCTTCCTGAAATTTTTGCAGTGTTTGGACTTTCTGTTGGATGTTATCAAGATAAGTAATGATGCGTTTTTGCTCTGAAAGGGGTGGGAGGGGGATTTGGAGGTTTTTGATAGTTGATAATTTAAGAGATGGATAAGCAGGATTTTCTGTATAATTT
>CAZFVX010000170.1:0-1593 GCA_964522675.1 uncultured archaeon | reverse complement strand
GGGCTTAACTTCTTTTAAAGTTAAGTTTGTTTTTAAAGTTACAACGCCACAGTTTGAAACTACAAAATTATTTGCAACGAAGTTATGATCGTTATGGTTTACTGTAAAATCATAAACATAGTCATCAAATTTTATTTCTTCTTTGCTTATTATTTCATCCCATACCATTCCGCTTTTACCTAAACCCTTAGTAAATTCTTTTAAGAACTCTTCAAATTTTAAAAAGTTAAAAGATATTCTTGGTGTTGTAGTTCTATTTTCATATATAGACCTTTCTATAAATCTTTTATTAATATATTTAGAACACAGAGAATTGCATATTTGTTTTAGTGAATATCCGTTTTTATAAAGAGTTATAGCTAGCTTCTCTACTTTTACTCTTTCTCTTAAAATTCTTTCTTTAATTCTTAAGTAATGAGCTACAACATTTGATAAATATTTTTTTGTATGATTATATTCAAATCCTATTGTTTCATAAAATCTTATTAAGTTTTTAGGAGAAGAGTGAATTAATAATTTTAATCTATATGTAAATTTTCCTCTTTTATTAAAATATTCTTCTCTTTCACTTATTTTTGAGCATCTAATTCCAAATTCCCTTAAAATATCCTTTATTTGCTTTAGGAATTTCTTTCCACTTTTCACATAATCTAATTCTTTATTTATTGAGACGCTTGGCATGTAAAAATTATATCCATGTGAAGTTACTGTTTTAGGTGATGTCATTTCAGCCCCAAAATAAGAAGCTAAAAATAATCTTTTATACCATAAAGGCGAATTCATAATCCACTCGGGAATTTCAAAATCTTGAGATGATTTTTCACCAACGGGAGCACCTAATAAACTTAATAAGGTAACAAAAGCTCTTGAACTAACTTTAAAGCTATGTTCTATGAATTCAAACTTTACTATTCCATATTTAGTTTCTATTTTATGTTTTCTTTTTCTTTCATAAACTTTTGATGGTGTAAATCCTAGTTTTTTAATATCCTTTCTTATTAATTCTAAATCCTCTTTTTTTCCATAAAACCAAGCAAATCCCCTATTTCCCGAAAAGAAAAGTGTACCATCTCCAATATTATAAGCAATTATTTTTATTAAATAAGGAACTTTAGGAGAATTAAGTTTCAAAGGCAATAATTTTCTTTTCTTTAATTCTTTTATAATTTGATTTTTATTGAAAGGTATTTTCGAGGTTAAAATTTCATCTTCATTTAATATTATATTTTCCTTAGGTGTTTCAAATTTAATACCTTTAAATGGATATGTTGCTATTTTATTTTCTTTTAAATCCCTTAAAGGTATCATACCTCTTGGTGTTAAGAAGGGATGGTCTTCGGTAGCAATAATTTCCCTACCACTTAACGTTTTAATCTTATAAACTTTGTTTTTGGGTTTGAATTTTATAAATCTTAAAATTCCTGTTTCTTCTTCCCTTTTCTTTTTTAAATTCATGCATTTTAGTTTTTCTTTAGAATTTTCAAATTCTTTAATTTCCTTATAATACCCATGTTCCGTGATTATTTTTGTATCTCCCGAAAGACAATTTATGTCGAAGCCAACCCCGCCAACAGAAATAACACCATTATTTTC
>CAZFVX010000169.1:0-1602 GCA_964522675.1 uncultured archaeon | reverse complement strand
TGTTTTAAATAATTTCATTTGCTTCTTTTAATATTTGGTAGGCTATGGATTTAAAAAACATAGACTACTCTTTAAAAAAGACCCTACAAAATCTATCTATAGAATTATCTGTTAAATCAAAAGTAGCGGCACATAATTTTTGAATATCTTCTTTCTTGAGTTCTATTGAAAATTCTTTAGATAGAATCTCCAGTACCTTTTTCCCTATTGCAAAGCAAAATTTATCTAATCCAGAAGAATAAATGGGTAACGTTTCTAATCTTTGATATTTTTTATGTGGAACTGCTGAGGATTTATTTTTAGGCACTAAGTATCTGCTTTCTTCAAATATTAAGGGGAGTTTTTCAACAAGTAGACGCCCTTGATATCCATCATAATCTTTATCAAGCAATCTCTGAATTTCATTATTGGACGTATCTTTTACCAACTTCTCTATATTATGCTGATATTCTCTGCATATTTTGTCTATTTTATTTTCTCTTGCTTTGTTATTAAAATTCTTAAATTCGGATTCTCTTTTCTTTAAAATATATGCTTTCAAAATCTTTTCTACGCCTTGTTCTAGAAAAAATGCCCTCTGATATGCCCAATTCCAACCTAACACAAATGCCAAATAAAAATCCTGAATCGC
This sequence comes from uncultured archaeon, assembly GCA_964522675.1. Classification (GTDB taxonomy): domain Archaea; phylum Aenigmatarchaeota; class Aenigmatarchaeia; order QMZP01; family CAZFVX01; genus CAZFVX01. The sequence continues at coordinate 971 of CAZFVX010000169.1, read as the reverse complement.
AATACCTATCCAACTTTTAATAATTTTATCTACTTCTTTATTTTTATCCATTTACCAAATTAGAATATTTTACTTATAATAACCTCTTCGCCTAACATATCAAAAAAGTTGGGGTCGGATTCATTTTCTAAAAAGCAATTTCAAATTCAGGCAATTATAACTTGTTGTTTAGCAATAGCTAATTTCACAAAGAACCGTTCTGTTTATCGTTAATTTCATTTTTTATTTTTTTAACTCAACTAACTAATCACTAATTAACTAATACTTCTAATTTCCTAACTGCTGCTTTGATGCTAGGCTTAATATATCAGGCAGACATCACCTTATATCTTTAATTCTCTTTGTATATCATCAAAGAACTTTTTTTGATACTTCATATTTATTTGCCATATTTCATCCCATAACTTCATTCCACAACTAAAATAATTATCTAATTCCTTTTTGGTTGGTAATTCCTCAAATACTCTATGTGTAACAATATTCCTATACGTGTTAAATTTCTTTAATTTAATAAATAATTTTTTGCTGTAAATGCCCATATCAAATAAAATGTTTGCCATTGTAAGAAATTTATAATTAGTAATCGGATAGAGCTGTAGTTTATTTTTCTTTTTCTTGACTTGAGTTATCATTCTATTTAAGATTTGCTTTATTAGAAGAATCGATAAACAAATTCACCACTGTAACAAAAGTTATATTCATATACACTTCAATTATATAGTGAGTAAGAACAATAGCTTCAACATAATGACCTTCTTTATAACTTTTCTTTATGTAATTTTTACTAATTTCTATTTTTCGTTGTCCTTCCTCTGATTTTCTTATCACCTCTTCCCATTCTTTAGGATGAGGAAGACCATCATCTACTTCCTTTACTTCTCCTGTTTTACAATTTACAATTATACCTTTCATTTTCTTAAATTATATCACATTCATTAAAATATTCTAATATTCTTAAGAATTTGAGAATG
>CAZFVX010000168.1:0-1634 GCA_964522675.1 uncultured archaeon | reverse complement strand
ATAAATGGTTATAAAATACAAAAATTTTAATGAGAAATACTTCAGGAAAAACAAAGCTCATTTTGATAAGTTAAAGCGGAGAAACTGTGAGAAGGCTTTTGAAATATGGCGAGCCACCAAAAGAGAACTCGATGAAGAATACAAAGATTTTTTAGATGTTGTTATTCGAATAGGAAAGAATAAGTTAGATAAAAAAGAACGGAAACAAGCCCTTAAAGATTTGAGAAGGTCAATTAAAGGTTTTTCTATGGGAGTGTATTCTTATAAAGAGAAAACTAAGAATTTTCTAAACTGTTATCTTGGCAAAAATAAATACAGGGACGAGCCAGCCAAAGAACTATATAATTTAATAATTGAAAAACACTTTTGGACTATTTATATTAATTTTTTTATAAGGCTTCATAATAGTATTAAACATTCGGGAGTCTTTAAAATTTTAGCATTTGATATAAAAGAGAAAGGCAAGGATTTTTATATTATCAACTTTTCAATTAAAGAAGCTGAAAACTGGATAGGGCGTTTATTAAACGGTGCGGATATCGTCCATTATTTCAAAAAGGCTATGTCTTATCTAAATGATGTAGACAGAGAAATATTTCATTATATGGTTAGGCGGTCATAAAAAAACAAAACAAAAAAGCCCAGTCGCTCTGGTAATTTTTATAAAAACCTCTATATAATTCAAATAAATGATAAAAAAACTTGATCCAACTATAATTTGTGCTTTAATTGGTATCGTCGGTGTGGTTGTAGGATGGGTTTTAAATTTTCTTACAGATTTAATAAAAGCAAAGATTAAAAAGGATAAGTTACTTAAATCCTTATTTATTGAACTTCAATTTAATGAAGGAGTTGTATCTTATAGATATTTATATTTCGCAGATTTATTTAAATATCCGGTCTCTTCTACTTTTTCAAAAGAAGAGAAAAAAATTCTTAAATATTTACCTTTAAAGTTAGCTTTAATGAAAGAACTTGGGTGGGGCTTTAAAACCTCAGCCTATAATAAAGCAGAGTTAGAAGGTGTTTTGGTTGACTTGCCTACCTGTGGTGAGATTATGGAAATTTATAGAACAATATTTCTTTTACAGAATTATGGAATTCCAGAGGATGAAGTCGGATGGTTAGAAGTAAGAGAAAAATTAGAAGAGTTAAAGAAGTCGCTTAAATTAGTAATAGAGAATTTTTATAAAGATAAAGAAGAATGGGTAAAAATTGTTCGGCAAGAGTTAAAAAAGAAACAGTGAAATATAACACCAATTTATTCGATGTTAAGTGATTACCGGTAGTAATTCCTGTTCCATCATAATTCTAAAAGGTTCAATTTCTTCTCTTATTCTCTTCCAATTAACCATTCTAAATGCGTTTATTACGGGGAGCCAGATAGTGAGCCTTTCGGGTGACCGAAAGGCCTTATATTTTAGAATCAGTTTGAGAAAGACGCCCTACCCGTTAGGAAATTAAACTTTATTAGGAGCACTCAGTCAAATTAATCGCCAAAAAGCGATTTTTTTAACTCGTGGATAAATAGAATTTGACAAGGGATAGTTATGGGTATATAATCAAAACAGAAAGGTCGAAAAGTAATTAATAGTTAATAACTTATAAAAATATGCCTTTTGGTTTTGGCGGTG
>CAZFVX010000167.1:0-1644 GCA_964522675.1 uncultured archaeon | reverse complement strand
TGGGCACAACAAAAAAGACAATGGAGGAAACACATGAATGCGAATGTGAAGATAAGAATTGCAAAGGAAAAATTGATGATAAAAACTTTAACATAACAGTTTCTCAAGGCTATGGTTATATAGAAGCTGAATGTATAGTTCCATATGATTTACCATCTGGTTCTTACAAAATAACAGCAATTCCAACTATATATAGTGAACCAATTTATTTATCACCAGCAGAAACTAAAATTGAAGTGGTTGGAGAAAGAACCATTGCTCAATTAATCAACACAATTTCAAATGCTCTAAAAGAATTTTTATCAAAAGTTACAGGCTCATTTGTTTCTACTTTGATTTAACATAAAGATAAGAATAAAAATGGCCAGTCTTTATTTTTTTTACTTCTTTCCATCCATCAATTTTATGAGCAGCACTTAAAATTCTTGTATTATTTTTCAATTCTTTTTCAAATTTTTCTTTAAGCCTATTTACAACTTTTTTCGAAAGATACATAAATATTACAGTAGCTTTCGACAAATTCGCTTCAAAAAAATCCTTATTCTTTATTTTAACTTTATTTTCCAATCTTTCCTTTTTAACTTTCCATTTTGAAATTTTATACAAGATAAAATTTTTTTCTATACCAATGCACTTACAACCAAATTCTTTTGCAGCAATTATTAGAACCCTTCCATCTCCAGAACCTAAATCGTAGAGAATATCTTTTTTATTTACCTTAGCTAATTTCAACATTTTTTTAATCGTTTTCTTTGGCAGGGGAACAAAAATAGCTTCATCTCTAATTAGTTTTATCCAGTAATATGCTAAAATGAAAAGTATTAAGAAGTAAATTAGTTGCATAAAATATTTTTAGTAATTAAATTTTATTCAAGCTTAGGTGCAATTTATTCTATTCAAATCTTCTGATAAAATATCTAGGAGCTAAGAAAGCACTTCCAAGCCAATCTTTGATCATATCTTCTTTTGATGCCACATTTTCTAAAAATATTTTATAAGCCTCTCTTATAGCATCTTTCTCAACAGCTTTTACTTTATATACTCTACTTATTCTATCACTCATGAATATTATTGAGAAATTAAACATTTTATTCTTGATCTAAAAATAATTCTCTTATATTATTAACGATAACCATCTTCTTTTTCTTCAAGCATATCAAATGCTTTATAAAGTCTACGTACAAAATTTGATATTTCATTTAGTTGTTCTCGATATTTCTCTTTCGATGAATCTAAACCTCTACTTATCTTTCTTTTTACGAACTTTCCTCTACTATGTTTTTTACACCATGAAGGAGCACAATTGTTCACACCATTTATAAAACCACAAGGTATGTTTGGAGTAGGCGTTGTGTAAGTAATTGTAACTGTTCCATTAGTGTTTATCCTTTTTTTCGGTGGGATTTTATGTAATCCACGTTTTCTTTCTTCTTCAAATTTTTTCCAAATTTCTCTCCACTCTCCATATCTCTCTTTATACGTTTTTCCACAAGGTAATTGAGGCTCAATTAATTTACATTCACCAACGAACATTTCACTAGAATCTTTTAGATCATATATTCTGGCACGTGGATAGCCTGGAGTTTCATAAAATAACTCATAGTATAATTCTGGTAAATTCACAGGTCGATAACCTTGGTTTTT
>CAZFVX010000166.1:0-1649 GCA_964522675.1 uncultured archaeon | reverse complement strand
TTTTCGTTTTCAACCAACAATCCATTAAAACCATTTTTAATTATCTCATTTGGCCCAGTTTCGCAGTTTGTAGCAATGCAAGCACACCTATTTGACAACGCCTCAACTAAAACCATTGGGAAACCTTCATATTTTGAAGATAGTACATATATTTCGCTCTGAAGATAATAATCTCTTATATTGTCTTTTTCCCCCAGCAAAAAAATTTTTCTTTCTAAATTTAAATTACGAATTAATTTTTCTAATTTTTTCCTTTCGCTTCCTTCTCCAACTATTAAAAGTTTTGCTTCTTTACTTGCCTCTGTTTTAGAATATGCTTTTATAAGCATTTCAAAATTTTTTGGCTTCTCTAGCCTCCCTACACTCAATATATAGGGCCGATATTCAGATAAATCTTCTTGGATTTTATATTTATCATCTATAATAACCGGATTATAAATAGTAACTGTATTTTTTAATTTATAATCTCTATTTAAAATTTTCTCTCCCCTTTTTGATACTGCCACTATTTTCTTTACATTGCTAAACTTATATAAGAATCTAATAAATATTTTTTGAAACCGATTGTAATTCCTGTTTGGATTAGTACGAATAGAAACAACAACATCTTTACCTGTTAAAATAGATGGGAAATTGGCGCTTTCTATAAACGAAAAAACATAATCTGGATTTTCCTTTTTAAAAATTCTTTTTAATCTAAAGATTCGCTGGAATAATCTTAACAGCTTTACAAAATAATTTGGCGAAGCTGGAGCATTTATATCAATAAGCTCTCCGCCATACTTATATTCAATCTTGTTATCAAAAATAACTATCTTAACCTTATGACCCATCCTCTCAAATTCTTGCGACAAAAGTGAAACAACCCTCTCTGCTCCACCTTTAGTTAAGGTTGGAATTACAAATATTATTTTTTTTGTTTTGTTTCTCATTTTAGTAACATTAGATTTATTCCATATAACTCATGTTAAAATTTTTAGCAAAAATATTATACCATAAAGCAATTATGAATTTTCTGTGGGTTAAAAGATAATTATCAAGAGGGCTATAGTTTATTATTTTAGAACTCTTAATGGTCTGCTTTATCTTATTTTTATTCGCTTTAAACATTTCTTTTTTGGGAAACTTCATAAATCTTTTTTTTCGTCCAAGTATATCTTTATCAATAATAGCTATGGCTTCTTTAATTAACCACTTGTTAGATTTTTTTAGTTTTAATGAAAGAGGCACATTGCAAGCAAGATCAATCAATTCTTGGTTTAAAAAAGGAAATTTAGGAGATATATCAAAATATCTTACAATGCCATATCTCTGTTCTAACCAACAGTGAGGAACTATTTCTTGGAGATCGAATAAATTTTTAGAATTAACTACTTCTTCCCAATTTTTACTTTGTAATATTTTTCCAATCCCTCTTATTTTAGGAATATTTAACTTTGTTAAAAATTTACCTAATTCTGGAAAATAACAAGGCATTTTTTGTTTTATTTTTTTAAATGTATAATACTCATCGTAGCCGCACCACAACTCATCATTTCCGTCTCCCATTAATATAGTATTAATCCCGTCTCTTTGGGCTGCCTCTGCCAATTTGAAAAGTGGAATTGAGGCTTCGTCACATATTGGCATTCCTATTGCTCTAATTACAT
>CAZFVX010000165.1:0-1671 GCA_964522675.1 uncultured archaeon | reverse complement strand
AAGATGTTTGGGTACCGGAGTGTGTCACAGACCCACGAACAGGTATTTGTACATCTTTTAAATCCTGTGATCCTAAGCAAGATGAAGATTTACCTGAAGATAGAAAATGTGAATGTGGTTTGGTAATTAGAAACGATATAACCACGTGGTATCAACCAAAATATGAAGTTTCTTGTATTATTATTAGAAAAATATCCCCAGAAGGGAAATGGATAAGTTTTAAAGCCGCGGTAAGTTATGATTATTATGTAAATTCAAGCTTACAGGTTAAAGTGATATCAGAAGATGAATGGAGAAGAAGGGTAAGAGAAGGAAATTTTGAAACAAAACAAGTGCCATGCATAGTTACATCAGGCCCCGTTAAACTTTCACTTTCTGTTTTAGATCAGCCAATAAAAGAAGGCACAAGAATGATGCTTGGAATTAAGTTTGTAAATGAAAAAGGTGGAGATAGTTATGTTATTCCATATCCAGATAAATTCCATCTTGAGATACCAAGCGAATTTGAACAAATAGGAGTTTGTGATTTTAACGGATTGGAAAGAGGGGAAATTCGTTGTTATTATAAAGTTCCTAAAATAAATGTAAAAGAAAAAACGTTTACAATAAGAGCTTGGGGAAAATACAGATTTACTGAAATTAAAGAAGAAAGTAAGATGATTGGCTGGGTTTAAACCAAACAAGCAATCCTTATCATATCTCTTAAACCAGGAGCTAATCCTAAAATTAAAATCCCAATTTTTAAAAAGTTCCTAAATTCCATTTCCTTTACTTCTTTATCGATAATCCATAAAACGGGTAAAACAACTAAAATTTTTAATAAAAACATTGAAAACTGCCCAAAAATAGGAAAAAACATGTTGGGTAAAAAATGTTGTTCTGAATATCCAAAAACATATATTGCAAAAGTTGTTGCTGTGGCATCCAAAAAATGTGAAGATAAAATTCCAATATTAGGGTAACTAACTAAATTTAAATTAATTTTAGGAAATTTCCTTAAACAAATAAAAACGCTTAACCATAAAAAAGAAATTAAAGAAATCAAAACTAATGATAAAAAATTTTGAATGGGTAAAAGAAAAAGATTAATTAAAAATAAAACGAAACCAAAAATAAACATAATTTTCCAATATTCAAATTTAAACTTTTTCTGAACAAATAAACCAATTAAAAGAGAAATTAAGGCAAATAAAAAAGTTATTAAATATGAACCAGAAGAAGGCGTGATAAACCAAGAAATAATAAAACTATAAAAATTTGCAAAAACAGGCAGTGGAAATATTTTTATTATATATTCATAACCAATTTCTCTTATAACTGAAATATTATAATTTAAATCCATTAAAAATTTTGGATAAAGATGAAGATTTTCAATAACCTTTGAATAAAAACAATCCCTTAAAACCCTTGTGGAAGAAGCCCAAAAAACAAAAGGCAAAATTCCAAGAAAAAACTTTAAATCAATTTCAACCTTTATTTTTTCTAAAAACCTATAAACTAAAAAAACACCAAGAATTAAAATTAAACCCAAAACCAATGAATTTACGGGATTAAACCCACCATTATATAAAATTGGTTCTATGAAATATTTTTCAAATTCCATAAATTTATTTAACTTCTTTAAACAAATTAATATATATGAAAAAAATAATTTTACTTTTGTTATTATTA
>CAZFVX010000164.1:0-1673 GCA_964522675.1 uncultured archaeon | reverse complement strand
CAATATTAATGCAACTTTAATTACTGAAACTTCTGTCTTAGCAATAGCAAATCCAAAAAGAGGAAGATTTGAGTATGATGATTTTGATAGAACTGTTAGTGAAATAACTGGATTAAGTCCGACATTGCTTAGCAGATTTGATTTAATCTTCCAGTATATGGATATTCCAGACCCAAAAAGAGATGATGAACTTCTTGATTTTATGTTTAATAGAAATAAAAAAATTGGAGATATTAATTTCTTTAGAAAATATATTTATTATGCTAAAAAAATAAATCCAAAATGGACTAAAGAAGCATTTGAAAAGATTAAAGAATTTTGGATTTCCTTAAGGAAGGGGGGAAGGGATGGTAAGATTATGATAACAATAAGGCAATTTGAGGGCTTACAAAGATTGGCTGAAGCAAGTGCCAGAGCAAGGTTAAGCAAAAAGGTTGAAGCTGTTGATGCAAATAAGGCAATTGAGCTGATGGAAAAAAGTTTGGAGCAGACTGGAGTGATAACTTACGGGATTTCAAACATAGATGAGCCAGTTAATTATACGAAAAAGCAAAAATTGAAATTAATTATGGATTTGATAAGGGAACTTGAAAAAACAAGCTTAACCAATTCCGTAAAGGTAAACGAGCTTCAGAAAATAGCTGAGGAGAAAGGAATAAAAGAAAGCAAATTTGATGATTTACTTGAATTGCTGAAAAGAAATTCGGAGATTTACTTCCCAAGACCGAATGAGGTGAAGACGTTATGAAGAAAAAAATCCTTTATTCGCTTTACGCAATTTTTATTGTTGCTTTTTTAGTTTCCTCTGTCGAGCCTTTTGTAAACAAGAAGCCAGAAATTTACTTGGAGCTTTATAATTTGGATTCGGGAAATCCAATAGGCATAAAAACGACATGCAAAAATTTCAACTGCAAGGAAGTCCATTTTCAAATCTTAAACATGCGTAATAGGGTCTTGGTGGATTCAATCATTTCAAATTATGCTTTAAATAAAACTTTGAGGAACGGAAAGATATTTTATGAGGAACTGAATAAAGAGTTTGTTCCAACAGGGTATTACATTTTTAGAGTTATCGCTTTTGAAGATCTGGAAAAGAAAGACAGGGCAAAAAAAGGAATTGCATACTCAAAAAAAGTTTACATAAATTCATACCCTTACTTTAATGAAACTTTTTATAGGAGGATTTAAATGATTAAGCTAACTTTAATACAAGGGGATTGTTTAAAAGTATTGCCTAAACTACAACCTGAAAGTATCGATTTAGTAGTTACTGACCCTCCTTATAATATTTTAAATACTCTAAATAGAATTTCTAATATAGCAAAAAAATGGGATAGTTTTTCTTCAATTAATGAATTTGAGAATTTTACAATTACTTATCTTAATTATTTACAAAAAATATTAAAATATAATTCATCTATTTTTGTTTTTTGGAGCGAGAAACATTTATTCTCTTTTTCAAAAATACTATCAAAAACAAATTTAAAATTACATAAAATAATAATCTGGCATTATCCTAATATTCTCAAGGGTTTTTCTAATAAAAGATGGCATAATACTTTTGATTTTATATTTCATCTAATAAAAGGAGATAAACCAAAAGTTTTTAATGCAAGTTTTATTAAAGAAGAAAATAAAGATGTTTGGAGATTCCCCAAACCACAATTTAATTT
>CAZFVX010000163.1:0-1713 GCA_964522675.1 uncultured archaeon | reverse complement strand
TTAGAGAAATTACTGAAGAATTTGATAAAAAATTTAGAGAAAGATATAAAAAGAAGAAAATATAAATTCTCAAATTAATATTAAATAATGAAAATTGTTTTAATTGTTTTAGATGGTGGTGGGGATATTGGTTTAAACACACCTTTGGAAACTGCAAAAAAACCTAACATTGATTTTCTGGCAAAAAATGGAATTTTAGGGCTTTTAGATATTGGCTATAAAAAAACAATTGATTCTGATTTAGGTTATTTAACTTTATTAGGTTGTTATTCAGAAAAGGATTATCCCGGTAGAGGGTATTTAGAGGCTTTGGGTGTTGGATTAAACCCAAAGGAAAGTGATATTTGTTTAAGAGGAGATTTTGCAACCTTGGGTCCTGATGGAAATTTAATAGATAGGAGGGCTGGAAGAGATGAAACGGGTTTAGAGGAATTTGCAGAAAAATTAAACATGGAAATCGATGGAATTAAATTTATTGTTAAAAAATCATCGGGCCACAGAGTTATAGTTTTAATGAGGGGTCCAGGTCTTTCTAAAGAAATTATTCCAAATGATCCTAAAAAAGTAGGTGTTCCCGTATCGCAGATAAAACCCAAAAAACCAGAAGCTAAGAAGACTGCTTCTGTATTAAATAAATTCTTATTCAAGGCACACAAAATTTTAGAAAAACAAGAAATAAATAAGAAAAGAAAGCTGCCCGCAAACATAATTTTAATTAGGAATGTGGGAAAAAAGAATTTTGTGAAAAGTTTTAAAGAAAGATTTGGTTTTAAAGGTTGTTGTATAGCGGGGATAAATATAGCAAAAGGCGTTTCCAGATATTTAGGTCTTGATGTAATAGAAGTTCCGGGAGCAAATGGAATGCCTGATACAAATTTATCGGGAAAGTTTGAATGTTTAACAAAAGCTTTAAAAGATTATGATTTTGTTTTCTTTCACATAAACGGAACGGATATCCTTTCACACGATAAGAAAAGAGAAGAAAAAAAGAAATTCATAGAAAAAATTGATTTAGAACTCGGAAAAGTTCTTAAAAAAATTAATTTAAATGAAACAATTATCGTTATAACTTGTGACCATAGAACAGCAAGTTTAAAAGATTTTAAAGGTTATGAGCATCTCCCCGACCCAGTTCCAGTTTTAATTTCTGGCAATAATATAAAACCGGACAAAATTGAAAAGTTTGATGAAAAAAATTGTGAAAAGGGATTTAAATTAAAAGGAAATGAATTAATTTCATTTATTTTAAAACAAACAAATTTTTATAAAAAGATTAAATATTAATTTATGGTTTCAAAAGAATTTTTCAGAAAATACTGGATTATTTTGTTTTTAATAATAATTATCACCTTTTTATTTGGCTTTATTTTATATACAGGTTATCCTATAGGTCAAGAATGCGGTTGGAGTTTTGGGGGTTATAAAAAAACTTGTGAATGTATAGGAATTAAAACCGGTGGTTGTCCTCCAAATGCTATTTGTGAAGGACTAAGTTATAGATGTATAGGTATTTGTCAAAATTGTACTTGTAAAAGAATGAATCCAGACATACGAGGTTGGGAAGAAGTTCCTTGTGATTAATAAAATGAGTAAAGTTTTGAAAGGTTTTTATAAATAACTAAAAACTAAATATTAATTAAAATATGAAAAATGAAAAATTCGTTTATGCGATTTCTGGGTTTATCTTATTAATTTTATTAGTTTCTGGTTGTA
>CAZFVX010000162.1:0-1722 GCA_964522675.1 uncultured archaeon | reverse complement strand
CAATGGGTTTACCCATAGCTAAAGCGTCTAATATTTTAAGTTTTGTTCCTCCACCGTCTCTAATAGGACATACGTATACATGTGCTTTTTCTAAGTAAGGTCTAACATCATCAACAAATCCAGTTACGGTTAAATTAGGGTCTTGTTTGGCAAGGTTTAAAATATACTTTGGTGGATTACGCCCAATGATAGTCATTTTTACATCTGGCCATCTTTTTTTTAAAAGTGGCCAAATCTTTTTGCAAAAAAATAACATAGCATCACGATTCGGATACCAACTCATTCCACCTGCAAAAATTAAGGTCTTGGGTTCAAAATTTTTATTTTTAGGCTTAAAATATTCAACATCTACTCCATTTGGAATTACTTCTATTTTTATATCAGGACATATTTTAAATAAGCGTTTTTTATCTAGCTCAGAGACGGTTAAATTATAATCAAATTTTGGACATATTTTTTTCTCGTAATTTTTTAGTTTTATAGCTTCTTGAAAGAAGTATATTTTTTTTAAGATATTTTTTTCTTTTATAAATCTCCTAAACATCATCTGTGATTCTATGTTGTGATGATTAAGGACTTTGGGCAAAGTTTTAACTTCGTTTATGTATTCTCCAAGGTCAATGGAATCGAAGTGAATTAAGTCAAATTTGTATTTCTTTATAAATTTTCTAATTGCGTGTCTTACTTCAGGGAAGTTTAACCAATTAGCAGTATATGGCCTTTTTGAAAAAAGGCTTTTTAGGGCTATAAAAAATTTATTTACTGGTAAATTTATGACTTCTATATCAGAGCAAAATTTTTTTAGTTCCTTTACAGCATTTTCTATTTGGCCTATAGAAGAAAGGATTTCTTTTTGATTGATAGCAATTAGATAAACTTTATGTTTTTTGGCCACTTCTTTAATTAAATTATAACTTCTTTGTAAAACACCTCCTTTAGGTGGATAGGGTAAAATCTGGGAAAGCCAAAGGATGTTCATTATTTGTTTTTTATCAAGATACAATCAATATGATTTATAAATAATTCCCTTATAATAGGTATTTTGGTTAAAAATTTTATCTTTTTTACAGCATGGTAATTTATATATTCAGCAGCAAGTCCTGAATTTTTAATTATTTTTTCAAATTTTTTTACTGTCATTTTATTAAGTCCACCTTCTATTTCCTCATACCGTTTTGCTCCATCTGACCTAAAATAGGTACGCACTTTCATAACTGTTGATTCACTGAAAAATAAATTTACCCATGGCATTTTAGTAAAAAAATGCATATGAGCTCCATAAGGAGCATACCAAGGAGGACCAAAGGTGATATAAATTTTTCCTTTTGGTTTAAGCAATCTTTTCCATAATTCTACAATGGCTTTGGGATCAGAATAATGTTCAAAACTATTTTGACTAATAATAATATCAAAATACTCAAAAAACTCATCGGTTATTTTTGTTAAAAATTTAACTTTATTGCTGACCTTGTGTTTTTTTGCTAAATTAATTCCTTCTTTAAAAACTTCTTCTCTAATATCAACACCGACAACAAATTTGGCTCCTTTTAGAGCCATAGCTATTACCTGAAAACCTGAGCCACAGCCAAAATCAAGGATTATTTTATCTTTTATGTCTTGATAAAAGCCAAGACCAAAGCTAGAGATTAGGATATTTAATGCAGTTCCAATAGTATATTCTACTTTTGACTCTTTATAATCAGATTCATCAGGCTTCCTACT
>CAZFVX010000161.1:0-1723 GCA_964522675.1 uncultured archaeon | reverse complement strand
AGGTTTATTTCTCTTTGCTGTAAGTAATCATTTCCTATTATCAATGTCGCTGGAATTATTCTTTTTTCTTCAGGTATTTTTATTTTCTCTCCTATTGCTTCAAATAATATTTTGTTTTCTCTCTCCATTAAATTGAATTCTTTTATTTTAAGAAATGGATATTTCTCCTTAAGATAGTTGAGCAGATAAAATATTCTTTCACATTCTTTACAGGTTGTCTGATAGAAAAATGCAATATATACAGGAGGATATTTTGAAATTTCTGGTTTGGTATTTTCTATTGATTTTAGTTCCTCTTCTTTTATTTCATCAGGCCATCTACTCCCTGTCTTTGCATATTTCCTTATTACTTCCTCCAATCTTTTTTTAATCTCTTCCTCTCCACCTAAAACATACTTCCCAATAAATACCACTGGCAGTTCATTATCTGTATCCTTATATTTCTCTTCAAGTTCTACAAGTTTCTGATAATTTTCTATCTCTTTTATGTTGAAATATTTTGCTTCTATTTTACATCCTAATTTTTTACTTAACCGGTTAATATTTTCAGGTTGGATTATCTGACAATGTGGACAATCAGGAGAAGTAAAAATATAAAGACGAATATCAGCAAAAGTAGAAGTAGAGAAAAGTAAGAAAATAAATAATAATTTCATTTTTCTACCCATACATAAACAGGAATTTTTAAAACTGGCTCATCAATAAGATTTGTTTTTACTTTTATCTCTCCTTTTATACAACCTACTGGAAGTTTTTCTTTTTTGAGTTTTGCAATTAATTTATATTGACTGTTTTTTAGATGTTGTAAATTAAGCGTTAACCAGTCAATATCCTTGGTAATTTCAATTATTTGAAAATCTTTTTGAAAATAGTTATAAATAGTAATAGACCGACTTAATTTCTCATCATTTTTCACTATTCCAAAAAAGAAAAAATCAGGAAAACAATCTATCTCGCCTTTTACTTCTGCTTTGATAGGTATTTCTATCTGTCTATTGGTAGTATAAATTCTAAGTTTATCATTTATTCTGGCAATTTTTTCCGGTTTAAAAGTAAGGGTAATCTTATAACCTTCCTTTTTTTCTAATTTCTCTTTTTTAATCTTAAAATTATCAGGGACTACTATCTTTTTTATTTTTAACTTCTCTCCTTCTCCTGACAACAAAAATATCTCTCTTTTTAATGTCTCTCCTATTCTTATTCTCCCGAAATCAACTAAATATGGATAATATCTGAAAGAAGTGTGAACTATTCCTTCCACGAGAAGAAGAATTAACGGAGTTATTGGATCATTTGAATGAACATAAATGAACTGTTTCTGTATTCCTTCCCTTCCTTTTGTATCAAATTTTACTTTTATTTCCCCCTTTTCTCCAGGCATTAAAAATGTTTGACTTACTTTTATGTCCACACATCCACATCCTGCTCTCACCTTTTTTATTATTAATGGCTCTGTGCCTTTATTTGTAAAAATGAATTTACATCTTACTTCTCTCCCTGACTTTATTTTGCCAAAATTATACCTGTATCTATTAAATCTTATATCCGGTCCATCTCTCTTTATCTCTGGAATTTTATCTCTTGATACAAGTAATGCAAATCCAGAATATCTCTTAAGTTGCTTTTCTGTTAAATAATATTTCTTTGGCGGGTCTATTATTTCATATTTCCCATTCTTATAACTACGAAAAACTACAAAATGATGAGGATACATAAATAAAAT
>CAZFVX010000160.1:0-1734 GCA_964522675.1 uncultured archaeon | reverse complement strand
CATGACAAGAGTATTTCTCCAGCGTATAATCGAAGATTTAAAATTTGAAGATTTGCCTGCTAATTGGAATTCATTTGATTTAATAAGTTTTTCCAAGAATAAGAAACTTTGGGATTATCAGCAATCAGCAGTCAAAAATGCAATAAAGGTCTTCTGGAAGTATTTTGAGGATTTTAAGGATTATCAAAGGGGCGAGGAAATTGAAGTAAATCTTGAAAGGAAGCAAAAATTTTTCAAATGGTATAAAGATAATGGATTGGATGAAAATTTAGATATTAAATTGGATAAAAGAAAAAGGAATATTTATAATCTTCTAACTGAGTATTATCTTTCCGAAGATAGAAAAATTCCTTACGAGAATTTTATCAATCGGATGTGTTTTTGGATGGCAACTGGAAGTGGTAAAACTCTTATTATTATCAAACTGATTCAAATTTTAAAAGAATTAATTAAAAGAGAGGAAATTCCTCCTTATGATATTTTGTTTCTTACACACAGAGATGACTTAATAGAGCAACTTAAAAAGCATGTGGAAGAGTTTAATTACGCGAATGAAACAAAAATAATTTTAAAGGAATTAAAAGAGTATCCAGAGGTTAAAAGACAAAAAGTGTTGTTTGGAGCCCCTGTTTTTTATTATAGATCTGACAATTTAAGTGATGAACAGAAAGAGAAAATTATAGATTTTAGAAATTACGACAATGATGGTAAATGGTATATCTTTCTTGACGAAGCTCATAAAGGCGATAAGGAAGAATCCAAGAGACAACATATTTATTCAATCCTTTCAAGGAGCGGTTTTTTATTTAATTCTTCTGCAACTTTTATAGACCGAAGAGACCTTGTAACCTGTGCTTACGAATTTAACCTTTCGAGCTTTATAAATTCTGGATATGGAAAACATATTTCTATTTTAAAACAGGAGATAAAAGCATTTAAAGACGAGGAAGATTATAGCGGAGAAGAGAAACAAAAGATAGTTTTGAAATCTTTGATACTTTTGACCTATGTTAAGAAGTTTTGTGAAGATATAAAGAAAATTCGAAGGGATTTATATCATAAACCATTGCTATTAACTCTTGTAAATTCTGTTAATACAGAAGATGCAGACTTAAAGCTCTTTTTTAGAGAGCTTGAAAAAATAGGTAAAGGAGAAATTGAAGATGAAGTTTTTAGAAAAGCTATAGAGGAACTATGGGAGGAGTTGAAAAATGAACCTGAATTTATGTTTGAAGAGGGTGATAAGATAAAAATAGATGAGAAAATTTTTAAAAATATCAGTGTAAAAGAGATTATCAGTTATGTGTTTAATTCGGATACGAGTGGAGAAATTGAGATTCTAAGAAGACCTTCTAATAAAAAAGAATTAGCATTTAAATTAAAAACAAGTGATAAACCTTTTGCTTTAATTAAAATAGGAGATATTTCGGGGTGGTTGAAAGAAGAGCTTGCGGGATATGAAATTCAGGAGAAATTCGAGGATGAAAGTTATTTTGAAAATTTAAATAGAGAAGATTCTGAAATCAATATTTTAATGGGTTCTCGTGGATTTTATGAAGGTTGGGATTCAAATAGACCTAATGTGATTAATTTCATTAATATAGGTGTTGGGGAAGATGCAAGAAAATTTATTCTTCAGTCAGTAGGTAGAGGAGTAAGAATAGAACCAATAAAAGATAAAAGAAAAAGATTGATTCAGATTTATAATGCAGGAGAGATAGAAGAAGGTTTGTT
>CAZFVX010000159.1:0-1746 GCA_964522675.1 uncultured archaeon | reverse complement strand
ATGGAACAAGAATAAGAGGGAATATACATATACTTTTAATTGGTGACCCCGCTTCGGGAAAATCACAACTACTAAAACTTGTTCCCGAGATCGTTCCTCGCGGAAAATATGTCTCGGGAAAAGGTGTATCTGTTGATTATGATGACCCCGTAATATTTATGGAAAATGGTGAAATTAAAACCGATTTAATAGGAAAAGTTATAGATAAATATTATAAAGAAAAAGAACACGGGGTATTTGTACCAGTAAAAAATATAAAAGTTCCATCATTTGACCCCAAAACATTTAAAATAAAATGGAGAGAAGTAGATAGTGTATTTAGACATACAATCAATGAACCAATTCAAAAAATTTCTCTTAAAACGGGAAGGGAGATAAGAGTAACATCCGGCCATTCTGTTTTTGTGCTTGAAAATGGAAAGATTGTAACAAAGGAAGCAAAGGACATAAAGAAAGGTGATTATGTTATCTTACCTTCTTATATACCACCAACGAAATCACCTATAAAGGAAATTAATTTATTAAAAGAATTTCTTAAACTCCCAGAAGAAAGTAAAGAAAATTTATTAGTTGTTTCAAATAATGAAAAGTATGAATTAAAGGAAGTAAACTCCCTTAAAAATAAAAAATATTATCTTAAAACTAGATTTTCTTCCCACAAAATACCAATAAAAATAAAAGTTGATGAAAAACTCATGTGGCTTTTAGGATATTATATTGCAGATGGCTCACTAACAGAAGATTCAAGTCTTTCAAGAAAAGTAAAATTTGATGTTTCTGGAAAAAAAGTTAAAACTATTAAAAAATTGATTTCTGTTATAAAGAAGGTTTTTGATGTGGTTCCAAGGGTATATAAGAGAAAGGATTCTAACTGCTTTAATGTTTATATATACGATAAAATAGTTTATTTATTTTTCAAAGAGATCTTAAAGGTTGGGACAACGGCAAATACAAAAAAAGTTCCAGATATAGTTTTTAACGTTACACCAAAACTTCAAATGGAATTTATAAAGGGTTGGTTTGAAGGTGATTATGGCGTTACAATATCTAAATCATTAATGTCTGATATAATGTATATTTATTCCATGAACAATATTATAGCATCTTTTATAAGAAAAAAAATAAAAAGAAAAATAAAATTCCCCGATGGACACGAATCATATGTTAATAGGGAAATATATGAATTAAAAGCTCCCAGCCCATTTAAGAAATTTAAAAACAAATATTCGTATCCGCCACTTTCACAATTTAATTTGGACTTTGCAAACATATTAAAAAAATGTAAATACGTAAGAGCTACGCCTTCATCAAATAAAATAATATTTTCAAAATTCAGAAAATTGTTTTTTGAGAGACTTAACCTAATTAAAAATGAATCAACATCAAAAGAGTTAATGAAGAAATTTGGAATGAAAAACATAAGGTCATGTAGAAGTTATCTTAACAATTTATCCAAACTCGGATTCGTGAAAATAACCAAAAGAAATAAAAATTTTTACAGTCTCACCGAAAAGGGAAAGGAAATTCTTAAAAAATACAATGAATTTATAAAAATATTAAATTCTAATTTTGGATTTGCCGAAGTAATTAGTAATGAAAGAATACAGCCAACTAAAAAATATGTATACGATTTTTCGGTTAATGGATGTGAGAATTTCATTGCGGGATTTGGTGGGGTTGTGTGTCACAACACGGGCGCTGGTTTGACTGCAACGGTTTCTAAAGATGAGCAATTTATGGGTGGTT
>CAZFVX010000158.1:0-1747 GCA_964522675.1 uncultured archaeon | reverse complement strand
TACTTTTAAGACTTGGAATAATTGTAATTTTCCTCTCTTTTATATACTTTTCAAATCTTTCTTCCTCAAATAACTCTTCTGTCAGATATATACATGTGTACTCTGCCAAATCCAATCCTTCCATCACCTTGATGGCTTCTTCTATATCCCCCGCAGGAAAAACATCTGCACCGGTTGATTTAAATATTTCCACACTGAATTTATCCCCTATAAATGCTATTTTTTCCATTGAAGTTATTTTGGTATAATCACTTATATTATGAAAAACATTATAAAAATTTATTCACAAAAAAGCAAATTGGAACTTATTCAACAAAAGAAAGAAAATTCCACCCGTATTGTGAGAATTGGAGAATCTGAAAGAGTGGTTGCAGACATTATATTCAAGGAATTTGCACTTCCTCCCATTATTCTGGTCCCGGGTATGAATACTGAAGAGAAAGGAAAGATGAGAATTCTGAAGAAAATGAACTTTTTAAAAAGACATCCTTTGATTTTTTATAATATAAGAAAACTTACAATGAAGGAGAAAGATTCTGAATTTTTTTATTTTATAAAAAAATCGGTTTCCGAAATAAGAGGGATTATAGATTTTTGCCAAGATAAATATAAATGTAAAAAGGTTTACCTTATTGGAGCAAGCCTTGGTGGAATAATCTCTACCATAGTATCAGCAATTGATGAAAGAATAGAAAAGATTGTTTTACTTGTGAGTGGTGGAGATTTTGAAAATATCACCTGGAGAGGACTTCTCAGATTTACATTAAGGAAAGACTGTTCACGAAGAACATGCCATAACCTTCACCAAATTTATAAAAAACTTCTCAAATGGAATCTTTACCAAGATATAGAGAAATTACCAAGGAAATGTTTCATTTACGACCCTCTTTTATTTGCCCCTCTTTTAGGAGATAAAAAAGTCCTTATGATAAATGGACTATTTGACCTGATAATACCTTTTTTCTCAGTTATAGAATTGAAGGAGAAAATTAAAAATGCAGAAATAATCTGGTATCCTGGAACTCATCTTTCTCTTTATTACTTCTTTCCTTTCCTGAAAAATAAAATAATAAAATTCCTGGAGAATTGATATGATTTGCGGGGTGGGAATTGACATAGTAAATTTAAGAAAATTTGAAAAAATAACGAAAAGATATCAGGAAAGATTTCTGAAGAAAATTTTTACTGAAACAGAGATTAAAAAGATTCCTGGAAGAGAAACTCTATTTTATGCAATAAATTTTTCTTTTAAAGAATCTATCTGGAAAAGTTTGCCGGAAAAGATGCAAAAAAATACTTTTTTCAAAGATATAGAAATAGTGTGGGAAAACGGAATTCCCTCTGCCAGAATTAAGAAAAATCCATGGCCATCATCCTTGAGTTTTTCTTTCTCAAAAGATTTTGTAATCACAATTTCAATTTCTCTTTCAAAAGATAACATCTAACTGAATATAATAAAAATTTGACATTTTTTTAATTGATAAATGAAGAAGTTGAGAAAGATAGTTGCTATTTGAAAAATTTCTTATGTGGGAATTTTAAAAGGAATAGTGTTCTCTTGACAATTGTTTTTTATTATGGTATTATTGTATAAACAAAATACAGAAATGAACAATAAGGTAAAATTAGATATTACAAAACCTGAACCTTTATATCATATTGTGAAAAAGAAGATAGTAGAGATGATCAGAAATGGGGAGTTAAAGCATGGCGATAGGTTACCGCCAGAAGAAGAAATAGCAAAACA
>CAZFVX010000157.1:0-1760 GCA_964522675.1 uncultured archaeon | reverse complement strand
TTGAAAGATTTTCAAGAATTTCTTTATCTTTTTGGTTTTCAGGTATAAAAAAAGTATAGACATTAGTATAGTCAACTTTCATGAATAAAGCTCCTTTCTGTTTAGCTAAAAATTATCTTAATCTATTTATTACAAGAGTAAAAGTTATTTCAATATTATCAATCTTTTTCATAAAATCTTTAAAAAGATCTTGACCATTATCAGATTCAAATTGTCTGATAAGTTCATAACCTTCTCTTGTTAGCTTTTCTTCTATTTTTGAAGAATGTTTTCCTTGAATAGTAATTTCAGGTTTTTCTGGATATAAGGAAACTACGTAAGGATTCATTTCAAACTTTTTGCATAAACTATAAGCTAAATTTGATAACATTTTGATTCTTTCATGATAGTTTAAACTCATTTTTAACCTCCTTTTAAGTTTTTCTTATTATTATATCACAAAACTGAAATTTGTCAACTTTAGATACTTAATTTATTAGCTAAAGATAGAAAATAGTTTAGATTCTTTATATCTTCTTCCATTTTTTCTCTATCATCATATTCTAATATCATTTTCTCTTGAGCTGTATCAATTCTTACTCTTGGAATATCATCTTGAATAAATCTAATGCTTATCAAGTTCTTTCTTAATCCTGAAAGACTAAAAATTGTATTATTTTTATCTCTCATTCTGAATAAACCGAACTTTCTTGTAACTTGTTTGAACCTTTGTTCTGCTTTCTTTCTTGGAAGATAAATTAAGTTTCCTTTTTCTGAAAGATAAACAAAATAATCTTCAGGAATTGTATATACTTTACCTTTATGTTCTATATTGCTTTTTTCTTTTGTGATATGAATTAAATAGATATTTTGACTAATTTCGTCATAGAAATAGTTTTTTGGTAACTTTTCATAAGGAATTGTTTCTAATGTCATAATCTCCTCCTTTTAATTCTTTTAATAGATTACCCATTCTGTTTTACTTCCACAATAAGGACAATAGAGCATATATTCTTCTAATTCAGATTTACAGTGAGAGCAAATTTTTGCAGATAAGGTCGAGTAAATCCAATATTTTCCAGTCTCATTAGTTATTTCTCTTCTGATTACGAATAAGTTTCCTTTGTAACCACTTCCATTCTGTTCAAATTCATAAACAATTAAAACCTTTCCATTTGAGAGAGGTAAAGCTCCTACATATTCCAATTGGAGGGATATTTCATATATTGACCATATTTTATTTTTGATTTCCTGTTTTAAATTTTCAGGTTTACATCTAATTTCTAAAAGAAATTTCATAGTTCACCCCCTTTTAACTTTTTGTTATAAAAGTACTTTTCTGCATTTATGAAAAACTTTATAAGTTCTAAACATTCATCATCCATTCCTTTTGCTTTTAATAATAAATAATAAGCAAAACTACAGTCATAACAGAATTTAAACCATTTTCTAAACTTAAAGTATTCTAATCTTTTTTTAGTGATAAAACTAAAGACTAAATTCTTTTCTTTATTACAAATATTACAATGAAATCCATTTCTATCAAATAATGAAGCTATTGTAAACTTTTTAATTTGTCTATAAGGATAAGTAAATAAATCATAAGTATCTAATTCTATCCATCTGATTACAACTGCTTCTTTAGTTTTTGCATTAATAATGGCTTTTTGAGAAGTTTTTAATTTCATTAGAGTATCTCTATCTTTGCTCCTTCTTTATCTTTTTTTACTTTTATTAAGTTATGAGCTATCTCTTTAAAACTTTCTTCATGTGTTATCAAA
>CAZFVX010000156.1:0-1763 GCA_964522675.1 uncultured archaeon | reverse complement strand
CTTTAAAACTTTCAAAGTTTTTTCAGCTTTATAATCCTGGAAAAAACCAAAGATAGCATTAGCTATTAGTATGATTGAAATCAGAATTGTATCTGCTAAAGATGCTTCTTCACCAGGAATAAAACCTATAGCATAAGAAATAAAAGCTGCTATGATAAGGATTACAACTAAAAAGCTTTTGAATTGGTTCAAAAAAATTTTAAAAGGAGAAACTTTCCTTTCTATTTCTATCAAATTCTCTCCATAAACTTTTATTCTTCTCTTTGCTTCTTCTTCAGTAATGCCAATAGAAGAAGATTCAAGTTTCTTAAACAATTCTTCAATAGGTAAACTATGCCATTCCATTTATTTCACTATTTTCGGATTTTTCATAATTTCTCTTTGAAGCACAAATGGAAAAGTTATAGTTGTTATAAGAGATAGAAATACAAGAACTGAGAAAATTTCAAGTGGAATTAAACCAAATTGCAATGAAGTTAATGCAATAATTAATTCTACAGCACCTCTTGAGTTCATAGCCCAACCTATTATGTAGAGTTGTTTTAAAGATAATTTAGAAAATGGTTTTATAATTAAAGTTCCTAAAATTTTTCCAATAAATGCAATTATTGTTGAGCCAATTAAAAGTAAAGGATTAATAAACAAAGTATCAAATTCAAAATTTAAACCTATATTAATGAAAAAGAAAGGAGCTAAAAAGGCTAAAGTCATTAATCTTATAGCTTCTCTTATTTGCTCTTCTGTTTTTACTTTTTTAGTTTTCCTAAATTTTATCATAGACGATTGAAGTAAAAAGCCAGCAACAATTGCACCTATTAAGTAACCCAATCGAAGATATTCTGAAAGTGTTGCTATACCAAAAACTAAAAGTAAAGTAAGAAGATAAAGGTCTTCATCCGTCTCTTTTATTTCAATATATCTTAAAATTTTGGAAATAAGCTTGAAAAAGATGAAACATAAAATTACAAATAAGAAAAGTTGGATTGGAAAAATCAAAAGATTTTGAATACTACCACTTGCCAAAAGAACAACTAAACTTAAGCCAAGAACTTCTATTATATCATCTATTGCTCCAGCACCAATCATTATAGCTCCAATCTTTGTGTTCAACACTTTCAAATCCATTAAAACTTTTACGCTAGTAGCTTCTGCTGTAACAGATAATGCTATTCCAAATACAGTTGCAACAATTAAAGGATTAAAGCCTTGAGATGTAATGAAACTGTTGAAGCCGAAATAGATGAAAGAAAAGCCTAATATGAAAGGTACAAAAGCAGAAAAAAGAGATATCAATACACTATCTTTTGCAGATCTAATAATTTTTCTTATATCGATTTCCCATCCAGCTAAAAACAATAAAAATAAAATCCCAAGATGAGACAAAAATTCGACAATCGAAGTTATTTGGTGAGTAAATAAAATTGTTTTAATTATTGGAATACCTAAGATAATTCCTGCTAAAATCTGGCCAACAACCATAGGAACATTGAACTTTCTAAATATCTCTTTTATTAAAAAAGATGAAATTAAACAAAGTAATAAAACGCTTATTATACCTATCATACTCTCTAAAAATTATTGAATATCTTTGCTCGTAAATTATTTTCTTTTTGATACAAATCTATTTCCTTCTATAAAAAATCTTAATTCTTCTTCCAAATCTCTTGAAACTCCAATTCTTTTGGAGGTTAAAATTTTGAATCTTTCTTTATTTTCTATAACAAATATTTTACTTTTTTGAGATGTAAGATCTATTTTGTTAT
>CAZFVX010000155.1:0-1767 GCA_964522675.1 uncultured archaeon | reverse complement strand
ATATTTCCATATTTTCATTTTATTTTTAAAATAAATTTATAAATCCTTATTATTAATTTTTAAAATTGTTTAATTTGGTGATTTAATGGGTGATGTAATAGTAACATATAGAATAATGCCCGAAGACCCAAAAGAATTGGAGAATATAAGAAAGGAATTGGAAAAACTAAAACCACAAAAATTAGAAGAAGAACCAATAGCTTTTGGTTTATCCGCATTTAAATTTATAAAAATAATCCCAGATGCAGAAGGTGAGATCGATAAATTAGAAAAAGAATTAAAAGGAATAAAGGGGGTTCAAGATATTGAAAATATAGGAGTTACAAGAAGTTTATAGCCATTTAACTTCAACTTCATCTGTTCTCCATTTTGGTTTTATTTCCGTCTCTTCTATTTTTTGCTTTTTTCCAGATTTATATGCAAGTAAACCCGTCCATGCGATCATCGCTCCATTATCTCCTGCAAATTCTTTTGGAACAACATAAAACTTTGCTCCTCTTTCGTTACACATAATTGAAAGCATTTCTTGCAATCTCTTATTTGCGGCCACACCACCGGTTAATAAAACTTCTTTTTTTCCTGTGTGCGCCAAAGCTCTCTCAACAACTTCGGTGAGCATCGAAAAATAAGTTTCTTGTAAAGAAAAACATAAATCCTCTATTTTAAATCCAGATTCATATTTTTTTAAACATTCGGTTAAAATTCCCGAAAAGGACAAATCCATACCTTTCACAACGTAAGGAAGTTCGATCCAGTTTCCTTTTTTAGCTAATTCCTCTATTTTAGGTCCCGCCGGGAATTCTAATCCAGTTTCCCTCCCAAATTTATCTAACGCATTACCAATCCCTATATCTTGAGTTTCCCCAAAAACTCTGTATTTACCCGAAACAAAAGCTAAAATTTGTGTGTTTCCGCCGGAAACATAAAGCGTAACGGGGTCTTTGACTTTATTTACCAATCTCCCTATCTCTATATGTGCTATACAATGATTTACGCCAATTATCGGTAATTTTAATTTCATGGCTAAAATTCTTGCTATTACCGCTCCAACCCTTAAACAAGGTGGTAATCCAGGACCTTGGGAAAAGGCAATTAAACCCAAATCTTTAAACCTTATTCTAGCTTCTTCCAAAGCTTTTTTTATTGTTTCCAAAGCTTTTTTTGAATGATGTTCTGAGGCTTCTTTGGGTAAAATCCCATATCCCCTTTCGGGCCTATAAATAGAATTTAAATTGGCTAAAACTTTCCCAGAGGAATCAACAATACCAATACCAAATGTGTGGGCCGTGGATTCGATACCTAAACAAATTTTCATAAATAATATTTGAAAAATTAATTAAAAAACTATTTGATAAGCTTTAAAGAAACCTATTTAAACGGTTAATCGAAATTAATTTTATGGAGTTAGAAAAGAAAATAAATCAAGTTGCTAAAAGGTTTGGAATAAAATATGCCATTATTTTTGGTTCTTTTGTAGAAAAAAGGATGCATAAAGAAAGCGATATAGATTTGGCCATAAAATTAAAAAAATTCGAGGAAAAAAATGCATATGAAATTATAAAATCTATTGTTTCTACTTTAGATGTTGAAAACCTCGACCTCGTGATAATAAATCACGCTCCTTTTAGTTTACTTTATGATATTTTTACAAAGGGAAAATTAATTTACTGCGAAAATAAAGATGAATTTTATCGAGATGCATATAAAATAATTAAGCTTTATGATGATTGGAAAACTATTGCATTACGATTTGAAAAAAGAGAAATC
>CAZFVX010000154.1:1113-1774 GCA_964522675.1 uncultured archaeon | reverse complement strand
TCCCCTCCTTAGTTCTTTTCGGATAGTTATTAAGCATATTTAACCAGCTGTCAAGTAATTTTTTAAGGTGTATTTTTATTCTCAAAAAACTGAATAATCTTTTTTATCTGAACATCAGAAGAAGGACTTATTTTTTTAAGCTTTTCAATTAAATCCATAATCCCTTTGTAATCTTGTTGTATAATTTTAACCATAATTAAATTTTTTAAATAAACATAATTTTCTGGATCTAATTCATATGCAATCTTAAACTGCTTTAAAGCCTGTTGAAATTTCTTTTGATAAAAGAAACAAACTCCTAAAGAATTATGAGCATCGGCAAAATCTGGTTCAATTTCAATAGCCCATAATAAATGCTTTTCTGCTTTTAAAACTTTATTCTCTTGCATTAACAGATAAGCTAAATGGTGATGGGGAACAAATTGTTTTGGAGACTCTTTAATTGTCTTTAACCAAAATTTTTCAGGGTCTGCCCAATAATAAGACTGATAATGCGAGAGAAAAGATAAATTAATCAAAATGAAGCAATAAATAAGAAAAAATTTTCTTTTATTCCATCTTATCATTCTTTCCAAAACATAACTTATGGCAAGAAAAAATCCGATGGAAGCGAGGTATCCTCTATACCAAGCAATTAATATATTTAAACGAAGGAAAACTA
>CAZFVX010000154.1:0-1103 GCA_964522675.1 uncultured archaeon | reverse complement strand
TAAAGGCATCAACGCAGAAAAATACCACAATAAACCAACAAAAAAATATGAAGAGAAAAACCTTCTCAAAAAGATAAAGAGCCCCAAATATCCCATTAAAGCTAAAAGCAGTATCAAATATTCTGGTTCAGGTAAAGAAGGAAAAAGATTAAGATGAACCGGATAAAAAATTTTCCATAAATAAATCCACGGAAAAACTAAACCAGCTAAAAAACTTTCCTTACGGGAATAATAAGGAATCATTGACGGACACGTTGCTCCAAATAAGGAACCGACCAAAAAATAGTAGATGATAATAAATGCTAAACCAATTATTAAATTTGGCAAAATCTTCTTCCCAATTTCTATTGATAATTTCTTCTTCTCGCAAATAAGAAACAGAAAGATAATAACAATCAAGATTATCGTGTCAATTTTTGATAAAAGTGCTAAGATAAAGAAAATAAAATGCAATATCCAAAACCATTTCTTTAAAATATCTTTTTGCTGAAAACGTGCCTTTAACCAGAAAAAAAGAGAAAGCAATAAAAATCCACTTGCTAATATCCCACTGCGAGCACTTAAATATGCAAGAGAATATCCACTTAAAGGATGAACTAAAAAGAAAACACTTGCCAAAAACCCTATAGTAGCTTCTTTTGAAAAAACATTGCCTAATAAATAAAGAAAAAATCCAACTAAACTATGAAGAAAAATATTGGTGATATGAAATCCCTGCCATTTTCCTTTCCAAATCTTCCAATCCAATGCATAACTTAAAACAACAATTGGTCGATAGGGAGAGTTGCCTTGTTTAGCACTAAAAACAGTCGGGTCGGTAAATATTCTTTTTAGATCTAAAGAGCGAATAGCCGGATTTTGAACTAAAGTATGAAGGTCATCTAAAATCGGTTTACCATTTATGCTTGGAAAATTAACTAAAAAAGAAAGGAACAAAAATAAAACAAAAACATAAAAGCTATAAAACAGCTTTTTCGTTTTTTGTCTCACAATAATAACATTATCATAAAATCTAGTTTAGGCAGAAATATGTTTAAAACATATTGCTTGGGATGGGCATTCTTTCTCACAGGTAAAGCAAAAATCACAGAGCTCGCTTTTAT
>CAZFVX010000153.1:0-1814 GCA_964522675.1 uncultured archaeon | reverse complement strand
ATCTATCCAAGGGTCGCGAAAATCTAAAACTAAAGGAATATTAAACTTTCTTTTTAAAATTATTCCAGCCATTCCAAGAGTGGCAAATCCGGGCATAGAAACATAAATTAAATCTATTTTTTCTTTTTCACAAATTTGATTTCCTGCCTTTATTAATTTGCCAAGATTAAAAACATCTTCATCTGGTAGATAAATCATCCTCAAACATCTTGTTAACTTTAATTTTAAAAATATATTTTCTATTGTTTCTCTGGGAAATGGAATTACTCTTTTTATTTTTGTAACAGAGGGAAGCTCATTTAAGAGACTTTCATCTCTCATTCCAGGGTCAGGTTTGCTCCTTTTCTGTAAAAGAGTTAAAACGATAAAAGAATAATTGTGCTTAGCAAGATATTTTATAAATTTTATATTGCGATATACTCCAGGATTTATACTGGGAGGAAAATAAGTAGTAAGTAATAAAATTTTCTTCATTGTCATCTTGATATTAGACTATTATAAAATATCTCTATTTCTTTTATTGCCGATTTATTTGTTAATATAGTTAATAAGAAATAAAGGCTTATCCCGAAAATTATTTCTGCAACCAAAAAAAGCAATGATAAATTATTATAATATTTTAACAGAAATTCTTTAAATAGCCTTACCAGTAGCATCATTAAAAACGATGAAGCAAATGCAGGTAAAATACTCTTCACTAAATTAATAAGTTGCAAATTGATTAAGCTGAAAGGAATTTTAAAAGCAGGATAGGCTATTAGCAATATAGATAGTCCATAAGCTGTTGCTACCCCATTTATCCCCCAGTGTAAACCAATAATAAAAGAAATAATATAAATTGCGACAAAAACCGCCCCTACTTTTAACTGGAGGTCTGCTCTACCTTGAGAAAGATAAATCCAACCCGCGGTAGTAGCGATTGACTGAAAAGCTCCTATCAAACAAAATACTCTTAATATATATAAAATTGGAAGCCATTTACTACCTAAAATAATCTTTATAAATTCAGGAGCAATTATCCATAATCCTAACATCGCAGGAAAAGTAATACTGGCTATCATTCGCACTGCTCTTAAATAAGCATCTCTAACCGTAGAGAGAGTATGCTGGACTCTGGAAAGAGCTGGAAACATCACCTCTCCAATAGTCCAACTTATTCTTCGCAGAGGGAAAAGCATTATTTGATAAGCTAAATCATAATAACCCAATGCATTACTCCCTAAAAATTTTCCAATCAGAAGATTATCAGCATTACGAGCAAAATAGTTTACTAAATTAAATAGTATTAAATTCCCCCCGAAAGAAATCATATCTTTTATTTTACTTATCTTAAATATAAATTGGGGAACATATTTTGCCGCATACATATTTACCATAGAATAAACAAAACTATAAATTATATTCTGCATAACCAGAGCCCATACTCCCATACCGCTAAAAGCTAAATATATAGCTCCCCCGCCTGATAAAGTAACTGCGATTATCTCATTGATAGATAATAACCCAAATTTCATTTCTCGAGCCAAGAGAGCAACCGGAACCGAGGCAAATGAATTGAGAAAAAAAGAAACCCCCAAAACTATAGTAATAGAAACTAACTCTTTTCTTTGATAAAATTTAGCAATCAATGGAGAAAGTCCCCAAAATATTAAAGTTAAAATAATACCAAATAAAATAATCAGCCAAAAAACAGAAAAAATTTCTTCTTTTTTTAATTCTTTCTTTTGAATCACCGCAGCATTTAATCCTAAATCTGATATCATTCCAAAAAAATTAGTAAAAACTGTTACCATAGCTAAAAGTCCAAAATCTTC
>CAZFVX010000152.1:0-1861 GCA_964522675.1 uncultured archaeon | reverse complement strand
GAGAAAGAAGTCAAACGTTTAAATATTAAAAATATCCATTTTGTGTATGTCGAGCTTGCTAAGTACTTAAGATTCTGGAAAAGAGGCGATAGAGGGTTATACATTTACTACTTTATATGGCAGATACTAGCTTTTATGACAGGGCTGAAATTACACAAAAAAGAAAGGTTTGATTTAGTTTGGCATTTGACTTTTGGAAACATCTGGCTCCCGACATTTATGCCATTTCTAAAAACAAAATTTGTATGGGGACCTGTTGGGGGTGGCGATATAATACCATTTAAATTTTGGAAAGGATTTTCTTTCAGAGGGAAAATAGCCGAATTTATGAGGAGAGTGGTGTTAATTTTTATCAAGTTAAATCCTCTTTTCCATTATACGTGTAAAAGGGCTAATTTGATATTAGTGAGAACAAAAGCCACTAAAAAAATTATTCCATTGAAATATAGCGTTAAGGTCAAAGAGGTTATCGAAACGGCATTAGATGAGACAATTTTAGCTTTGCAAAAAACAAATAAGGATACATCAACTTATGTGAATATTGTCACGGTGGGTAGACTAATATATTGGAAAGGTTATTATTTTTCTATAAAAGCGTTAAAAAAAGTTTTTGACGAGAACCCCAATCTTAGGTGGAAATATAAAATTATAGGAGATGGACCTGAAAAGGACTTTCTTAAAAGAGTTGTGTTGAAATTAGGATTAGAAAATAGAATTGTTTTTTTAGGAAAACTTTCCCGTGAGAAAGTGTTTAAAGAATTATACAACGCTGATATTTTTCTTTTACCAAGTTTTAAGGAAGGTGGATCCTGGTCTTTATTTGAGGCTATGCTAGCTGGCTTAGTCCCAGTGGTTTTAGATTCGGGTGGAACATCGTCGGTTGTTAGTGAAGATTGTGGTATAAAAATCGAGGTAAGAACCCCCGAAGAAGTAATAAAAGCATTGGCGGAGAGTATAATAAAACTTCTGGAGTATCCTGAAATCAGAAAAAAGATAGGTCTAAGGGCTAGAGATCGAATATTGCGTTATTTCAGTTGGGAAAATAAAATGCTCATCGTAAATAAAATACTCCGAGCTATTCTATGACACATATTTTAATTATACTTATAGGCCTAATAGCAGGCCTTTTCATGGCTTTTTTTGCAAAAAGGATTTTTTTATACATTTTTTTGATACTTATTGCATTTTCAGAATTTTACTGGATTGAGTATCAAGATGCATATTTTAAACCTTTTCATATAGCCACTGTGTTTGTTTATTTAACTTTTGGGATAAGATTTTATCGTATTTTAAAATCTAGGGTACTACACCTTTTTTTAGTACTTTTCTTTTTTGAAGCTTTTTACCTATTAGGGATTCACGCATCTTTTGAATATTGGAAAACATTGTTCCTTTTTTTAGTCCTTCTTACTATTTCCTTTAATACCACAGCTGTTTTACATTCGCGTATAATATCTGAGAGGGATTTAATTAAATTTTTTTCAATAGTTTCAACTTTCATTGTTTTGTTTGGATTTTTGCAAGTATTTTTATACAAAGTTGGTAATATTCTATTTGTTTTAAAAGAGTCTCAAGCTATAGCTTTATCTTCTGAACTGAGATATTCTGCTTTTTTTACAGAGCCAGATAATTGTGCAAAGTTCCTTGCAGTATCACTGTTAATTATATTCCCTTATGTTGTTACAAAGAAAAAATTTAGAAATTTATATATTCTATTAGTAGGTGGATTCTTGCTTGATATGACTAGATCTGCTATACTAGCTTATATAAGTGCACTTGTCATAGGCATTACTATATTTAATTTTGCTCCCTATAAAAACAACATAAAACTTGTTCAACTTAAATATGTTTATTATTTTGT
>CAZFVX010000151.1:0-1890 GCA_964522675.1 uncultured archaeon | reverse complement strand
CATTGCCGAGGTCACGGGTTCGAATCCCGTATCCTCCACCATTTTTATTTTTAATCTTTGATTTTTATCATTAATTTTATCATCAATATAAATGTGAATCTTAATTTTTTTCTTCTTTGTTATTATGTTAGAGAGAAGCGATTTGAAAATATCTCTTTTGAATCAGGAGAGTTTGAAAATTATATAACCTTCACCTTCTTTAAAAACAGGATAGTTAACTTTAAGATACTTCCAAAAAAATTTCTTTTCTCTTTTTAGTATTTTTAAATATTTGATATTATTAATAATGAAATATTCAGCATCAATTCTATCTTTCATTCTTTCAAAATCTTTTATTATCTCATCATCATTTTTTGCTAAAATGGTCTCTGAAAGTATTAGTCCAGTAGTATAACCATAGTATTCAATGGGTTTTCCCCATCCATAGGTTGATAAAATGCATCTATCGGAGTGTTCAACAATCTCACCAATTTCTTTCATTATAGCAATTCGGGTATTATATTTATCTTGACTAAACCAAATTACTTTTCTATTAGTGAAAGGAATAATTAACATAAATATAAAGGTCATAATTACAAAATGTACCTCTGAAATTTTGTATGACTTTTTCATATATTTCATAATACTTTCCATAGTATAGCCTACTCCTAAAGATATGATAATTATAAAAGGGAGTTGGTAATAATCATGAGTATGAATATGGTAATTGAATATCAAGCCGTAAGCAAGATAACCTACCCAGAGCGAATAATAAAATCTTCTAAAAAATAATTTCTGTTCATTATCCTTCTCTTTTTTTAACAAAAATAAGGCAAGAAAAGCTAATAAGAATGCAGGAGTTGAGCAAGCGACATCAATTTTTCTAATCCAGCCTAAATAATACTTTGCCTGAAAATATAAATCAGGAACAAAGCTCATCTTAGCCTGATTTTGCAAAGAATTGAACTTTATAATACCGTAAATGTAATATAAAAACACAGGGGAGAAACAAATTAATGAAAAAATTATTAATTTAAATATTCTATTTTTAACTGGGGTTTTATTATATGACAAAAATGCAATAAGGCTAGTAGTCGCTATAAAAAATAATGTTATTGGCTTAAAAAGAGCAGATAATAAGCCTAGTAAACCAAGCAATGTTATATTTTTAAAATTAAAAGAATTTCTATTTTTAATTAAATACCAGCAATAAACAGTAAAGAACAATATCATAAACAAATCAGGCTGGAAAGACCTACTTGCTTTAATTCCAAAGGGAATAAAAAGAAAATACAATAAAGAAAATATACCTGCATAAATAGAATTTAGCTCTCGCTGAATAAAAAAGATAAAAATCGCAGAAACAATCCAAGCCAGTGTTGAAAATATTTTAGGGAACAAAAGATTTTCTTTCCCATAAATTTTATATGTTAAAGCTACTATGCTTTCATAAATTGGTGGCTCTAACAAAGGTGGAGAATGTCTTTTTAAAAATTCTATCTGCCATTTTTGAGCTTTTTGAGGACAAAGAAGAAAAAAAATTTTTCTGGCAATTAATGCTGACCGATATTGACGGGTTGGATGAAAGGAAAGAGGTGAAACAAAAAATCCAGGAATTCTAATTAAAAAACCAACTATGAAGATTATAATAACAAGTCTCTTTAAAATTTGCAGATTTTTATCCATTGGATTTTATTTATAGAATTATAGTATCAAGATTTTTATGGTTGTCAAGATTTTTTAGGCTTGACATATTTTAAATAAAATATAAATTTAATCCAAAGTCAATGAAGCTGATTGCAGACCTTCATATTCATTCCCGCTACTCCCGTGCTACCAGCAGACAGCTTATCCCAGAGGAAATTGAATACTGGGCAAAAATCAAGGGCTTGTCGCTGGTGGGCAGTGGCG
>CAZFVX010000150.1:0-1957 GCA_964522675.1 uncultured archaeon | reverse complement strand
TTTCATAAGTTAAGTAACAAATTATAAAAATTCCTACTATAGAAAAAATAAATGCACTAAAAATTTTACTAAATGCTGAAGCAATTGGTCCAAAAGCACTTGCACCTATTACAGGCCCTAATTGAGAAGAAGCTTCATTTAAACTACTAGGTCTATTTTCAGCAACTGTAGAACCAACTACTCCAGCAGTTAAGGGGGCTTGTAAACTGCTTATAGTTAATATTACTTTGTCTCTTAAAGGTGAATAAATTGCGATTAGAATTATGCCGAAAATCAAACTTAAAATTATTGAAAATGGGCCAAATCTTTTTCTTGCAAATTCAATTTTTCTCGAAAATTTTATTTTCATATCTAAAAATTTTAAGGAAAAGCAAAAGATAGAAAGATAATGGGGTAGAAACCAAATACTAGAAATTGGATAATAGGTTGGATAGTTGGTTAGCAAAATTAACGATAAAACCGAAAAGATTAAAAAAGTGTAATAGAAATTTTTATCAAAAATGTTAAATAAGATTAAAATTAATGCAAAAATTCCAATTACCATATAAGGAATGTTATATCCTCCCCATGTCATTCCCATTAAACTTATAAAAATTGCTGAAAGTATAGAATATTTCCAATTAAACTTTTTTATCGATTTTGTGAAAAATAACAAACTTAAAAGCATGAAAAGTTGAGCAATTGGCTCTTTATCTGTAAAAGCTGAATTTGCTCTATATAAAACTGCTGGCAAGCAAGCAAAAAATAGAGAGGCTAATAAAGCGATTTTATTATCTTTAAAAAATTCTTTTGTTAAAAGGAAAATTGCAACAGCTGATAAAGCTCCAAAAACTGGAGGATAAAATTGAATTGATTTAGCTACACTCCAACCAAAAATTTCTGTAAAGAATTTTGTAAAAATTCCTGCAGTATAAAGCCAAACTAAATGACCTCTCATTCTACTTAATCCATAGGGATATAGAGCTAGAGTATCGTTTGTTGGGAAAGTTAAATTTTCTTTAAAGTAATAACTTAATCTATAGGCCAAAAAAGGGTCATCTGCATTTACATATAAACTATTGCTGAAAAAAGTCTTTGCCCTAAAATAAAATGCAAGAAATATCACTAAAAATAAAAGAAAATAGACCTTTTTAGTATTAAAAATTTTCATAAAAATAAAATTGATTTTTACCATTATAATGATTTAATTATTATAATATTATCAGTTTTCTAGCAAAAAATCAAAATAAAATTTAAGGTAAAACTTACAAAGATGCTAGACTTTAAAGGAGAATGAAAGGGGTAATAAATTAAAATTAATAAAATTTTATAGGAATTATGAAACAAACTGAAAAAATTTTATTAAATCTTCATGAAATAGGTATTCCTGAAAAATTTATTTTTTATATCTTAAAAAATGACGAAGGCCTTTCTAAAGACCTAAAGAAGCTTGGTTTTAGGGAGCCTGTTAACTCTAGATATTATTACTGGTTTGTTGATAAAAAAGACATAGTAGCAGACATAGGAGCAAATCTTGGATATTTTACTTTGTTAAGTAAAAAAGAAAAAAAAATAATAGCAATAGAACCTATTAGAGAAGCTTTGAGAATCCTTGAAAAAAATGTAAAGGCAAACCACATTAATAATAAAGTTGAATTACTAAATTATGCTATAAGTAGTGGAGAGAAATCTGTCTTACTAAAGATAGACCCTGCTTTAAATCTTTCTTCTGTTGTATCTTCAAAAAACATTAAAAATATTAACAATAAAAACTTAAGAAAGGTAAAAGCTATTTCTTTAACTGATCTTATGAAAAATAACTTCTATAACTTTATAAGAATGGATGTAGAAGGATATGAAGTCGAAATTCTTTATCGGCAAATTCCAAAAAATGTAAATAAAATAGCATTTGAATTTCATACCCCTATAATACCGATAAACACCACAATAAAACTGTTTAATTATTTTGAGAAGGAGG
>CAZFVX010000149.1:0-1972 GCA_964522675.1 uncultured archaeon | reverse complement strand
AAAGAAAAAGGCATGCCTGAACAAGAAATAGGAAAGGTATTTAATATTACCTTTAGAGAATTAGAAAAAATCATAACTGAAGCTTATGGTATCAATATTTCTGTTCTTACAAAACCTAAAAAAATTAAATATTGGGAACCTAAAAATTTTAAAGAAGAAACTACTACTGTATGGAGTTTTAAACAAAGAGGAGATTGGGCGACTCATGACAGAAGATATAGAGGGAACTGGTCTCCTTATATCCCAAGAAATATAATTTTAAAATATAGTAAGCCAGGTGATGTAATCTTAGATTTTTTCGTTGGAGGAGGAACTACTGCAGTAGAGGCAAAATTATTAGGAAGGCGATGTATAGCTCGTGATATTAATCCAGCGGCAATTGGATTAACGATAGAAAACTTAAAATTCAATCCACCAAAAGCTTTATTCAATAATTATGAAATATTTGAACCAGAAGTCTCCATAGGAGACGCAAGAGACCTTTCAGATATACCTGATGAAAGCATCGATTTAATATGTGCTCATCCGCCTTATGCTGGAATAATAAATTACAGTTCAAAAGTTAAAAATGACTTATCAAAATTAAATATAGAAGATTTCTTAAAAGAAATAGAAAAGGTTGCGAAAGAAAGTTTTAGAGTATTAAAACCTAATAAAAAATGTGCCATCCTAATTGGAGATACTCGAAAGAAAAAATTTGTAGTACCCATAGGTTTTAAAGTTATGAATATATTTTTAAAAACTGGATTTAAATTAAAAGAATTAATTATTAAACGTCAACATAATTGTAAAACAACAGGATTTTGGTATGAGAAAAGTTTAAAATATAATTTTTTTCTTTTAGCTCACGAGTATTTACCCGTTTTTGAAAAACCTGCTACAAAGAATTATATAGTAAATGAGGACTTGGAATCGGGTATTCCCCAGTATAAAATAAATATTAAGAAGATACGCAAGACTGAAAATAGAAATCTGGAAACTACTACCGTATGGATTTTTCCTTATAAAAAAATAGATGAAGAGATAAAACGTAATTTAATAGAAAGATTTGGTACCACTTCTAAACAGTATATAGAAATCAATTTCAATAAAGGAACACATAGAAAATTAAATTGGGTAACAAATAAAAATCTTTCTTTTATTTATGTATCTATTCCTAAAACATTTAGCAGTAAAACTGATTTTACTTCATTTCGATTAGCAGTCAAAAATATTGCAGAAGAAGCAAACAAAATTTTACCTCTTAATGGTTTTTTTATTATTGAAGTAAAAGATTTTCGATTTAATGATTCTATATACCCAATGGGAGTAAAAATATTAGAAGACTTATCCAATTATAAGAACTTTAATATTAAAGAAATAATAATAGTTGTTCCAAGTGATATACCTAAAAACTATATGGAAAATTTTCTTTCTAATCGTAATTTAAAAATCATACATAGATATCTCCTAATATTTACAAAAATTAATTAAATGGGAAATTTCAAAAAATTTATTGAGGATATTAATCAGAAAATGGGAATATCATTACCTTCTTCATGGAATACTCTTGATGAAATTCAACTGGCACAGCGTTTTTTGGAAAAATTAAATGAATATTTTTTCCAAACATATGAAGGTATAGGAACTACAACCTTCAATGGTGAGGAGCTCCAATATTTTTCTGAGTTTCATAAATTCTGGGAAAAACATCATAAAGAAATATTAAATGTGAAAATTGAAAGAAACCAGGCGAAATTAGTAGCCCAAGCTTTGTCTGATGCTATAAATAAATATGGAACGGAAATATTAGGTGTAACTCATCAAACCTATGGCTTATCTCCCCCAGCTATTGCCCAAGTAAGATTTTTTACAGCAAATCAAGATTTCCGAGAGCCACCCGAAAATCAGTTCGAAAAATATTTTGAGGCTCCGGATAAATTTGATGAAAATGAAATTGTTAATGATCCCGAAAGTTTCTTAAAATTTTTAG
>CAZFVX010000148.1:0-1996 GCA_964522675.1 uncultured archaeon | reverse complement strand
TGGAGTAGGAGGAGGTTTTATCTCTACTTGGGAAGGCTTAATCGCTGCTTTTACTTCTGCAGCTGCAGCAGGTATCTTAGGAGGAGGGGTAGGTTTCGTCTCGACTGCTGGAGGAGGAGTAGGTTTCGTCTCGACTGCTGGAGGAGGAGTAGGTTTCGCTTTAACAGCAGGGGGAGGTTTTATTTCAACTTCAGCTGGTTTTACCTCCATTTTGGGCATTTCTGTTGAAGGGAGTTGATATAGAGAAACTTTACTAAAAAATTCTGGAGTATTGATAAGTCTGTACATTAAAAACTCAAAAACTTCAGGATCTACTTTACATATTTCAGCAAAATCGCGTGGCCATAACCCGACAATATGATAACCGCCACCTTCTAATCGATTAAAAAGAACTCCAAAGTCTAAATTTTCTTTCAACGATTTTGCTATAATAAATAGGAATTGGCCTTTTATTTCTTGTCCAGAAGGTAATCTTACACTTTTTAATGTTTCATTTAGATTATAACTCCCCTTTCGCTGGATAAGTTTTCCGATATCAAATATAAATCTTTCTGAGAAAATAACTTCTCCTAAAATTCTATCTGCAGCATAAAATGAAAGTGAAACATCTGTATCTGGATCCGTATCACTTGCAAATTGGATATTTAGCATTTAATCTCGCCTCTTGACTAATTCCATTATACTTATTAATTGTTTTAAATCTTCAATCTTCTCATTAAAAAATTTAATGAATTAAATATTATGGAGAATAAAGGATTTTTAAATGTGTAATAATTTAAAATTATAGATAAATTATCAACGAAGGGATAGCGGTCTTCATGGCTGAAATGAAAAAAATTTTATTTGCAGGTATAGATAATGCAGGGAAAACTTCAATAATTCATGTTCTGAAGAAAAATTATAGTTTTTTAAATAAATTAAAACCAACACGGGGTATAGAACGATCTAAATCAAAAATTTTGGAAATAGAATTCGTTTTATGGGATCTAGGGGGACAAGAACAATATATTACGGAATATTTTGAAAGAAAAGAATTTATTTTTATGGATTTAAGTCTCTTGTTTTTCGTTATAGATATGCAAGATGAAATGAGATACGATAATGTGTTATCTTACTTTGAAAAAATAATTTCGGTTTTACGAGAGTACAATCAATCGCCCAATATTGTTGTTTTTATGCATAAAATTGATCCTGATATCGAACATAACTCTAATATTCAACTATTTGTAAAAGATATAACTAAAAAAGTGAAAAAATTAGCTGGTGATTTTAATGTTGCTTTTTTCCAAACTTCGATTTTTAAGCGGTGGACGATTATTTCAGCCTTTTCGTATGGAATCCGTACTTTGTCTGCAAAAAAATCCTTAATTAAATTATCGGACTATTTAGAAGGATGGGCAAATTATTTTGGAGCCACATCACTTTTACTTATGAGTTCAGACGATATTATAATTGGAGATTTTTCAAAAGATGATAAAAGTGCAACCATATTGAATCAATATCTTAACGAATTACTTAAAATATACTCCGTTTCTCGGAAACCAGTTGTATTAAGAATGAATGGAGATCTATTAACATTAAATTCATTTGATGTTGGAAAATTGACCCTTTTTTTAATAAAATATACAAATAACCCTCAAATTACTGAAAAAGATTTTACTAAGCCGATTCCTTTAGAGAAATCTAATGAGTTTGAAGATTTGTTATTAAATTTCTTTCAAAAGGTCTAACAATCGAAAGAATAAAATAGTAAAAGTAATGAGAATGAAATATTTAAGGAAATAAAGAAAATAGAAAAAACTCATGGAAGGAAAGATAGGAAAATGATGAGCATAAAGAGGTTTCATGAGAAGATTTATTCACTTTTAGTTCCAGATCTTATTCGACCAGAAAAAATTAAAGACTTAAAAGATATGGACATAGATATCATTAAAGGAATTCAGGATTATGCGGATATAATAAAGAGCAGTAAATTAAAAGTTAAAAAAATTAAAGA
>CAZFVX010000147.1:0-2000 GCA_964522675.1 uncultured archaeon | reverse complement strand
CCCACCAAATTCAGGAGAATAATAAAACAACAATGTATCTTCGTCTACCTCTCGCAATTGCTTTAATTCCGCTTCTGAAATCATATGTTCACGTATAAACTTTTCAAATTCTTTTTTAGAATTAACATAAAAATAATATGCTGTCAAATTTCTAAAAAATAAACTTTCTAAAAAATTGTAAATTCCAATTTTTCTTTTCCAATTTCCAGCAACTTCACAAATTTCAAACGCTTCTTTAAATCTTCTTTTAATCGAATTAGGCACAAGGTTTACTAAAGGCAAATAATAAACCCTTACTTCAGAAAATTTTCCTTTTTTTGATGGAAATTTTAAAAAACTTTTTAAATAATTTTCTTTTTTCTTTTGAAATTCTTTTTCCCTATCAATTTTTAATTTTTTAATAAATCCATCCTCATTGTAAAAGCCATAGCTCTTCAAAAAATTTTTCTCAGCTTTTTTAAAAAGTTGGGTAGAAATTTTTTGCCTCCCTCTTTCTGAAAGTTTTCCTTCTACACAAAGCTCACTAATGGAAATCTCAAATGTCTTTGCCAGATTCCACATGTCTTCCAAAATCCAAGAATTTTCATTAAAAATAAGTTGATAAAGCACTTCAACATCACTGGCAGAGTATTCAAAAATCTCATCAAATTTTCCTTCTAAGGAAAGCTCTGCAAGTTTTTCGTAGCTAAGGATCTTTCCTTTCCATTTTAATTTAAATTCCTCCTTAAAGAAATTGGCTATGCTTTCTAAATTTTTAGAATTCAAATGCTTACAATAAACATTCATAAATCCATACAAATCCAAATGTTCTCTCCCCATAAAACCAGAAGTTTTATCTTTTCCAAACCTCATTCCAACTTTTTTAAGTTCCTGAATATCATAAGGAGAATATGTGCAGATTATCCAAGGATCAAAATCGTGAAGATATTTTTCAAAATTCTTAACCAATTCGTTTTGATTTGAAAATTTTATCACTTTATAATTTTCAAAATTTTCTTTTTCAAATTCCAGTGTTGTGAAAATTGTTCTTTCTTCTTGATCTTTATGCTTCCAAATTGCTGAAATAATATCAATTTCTGCATTGTTTTGCTTAGCAAATTTTGTTTTCTCTATATCCAAAAAACACCACTTTTCTTTTTTAACATCCTCTAAGCTTATTTTTTCTTCTTTGATTAAAATTCCCTCAAGATTTTCTAGTGTTAGCTTTTTGGCATTTTTGATTTTCTTTGCTAAGTTATCGTCAATACTAACTTTTCTATATAATAGAGGATTAAAATCATAGCAATCCTTTGCATATTCTTTGTCTCTTACAAAATTCAACCCAAATCTTATAGCATCATTGAAGTGACGTTCTTGCATAAAATAGGATCTCTTTTTCATTGTGTAAAGTTTTTTCAATAAATTTTCATACTCACAAGGCCTAATAAACACATGCAAAACATTACAACAGGAATCATAAAATTTTACATTGTATTCATTTTTAAGTTCGTTAAAGATTTTTTGAGCTTTTTCAAATTTCATCTTTTTTGATATAACCGGCAAAAGCGTATTTGTCAAATAAAAGCTTCCAATACCTCTTAGAGAAATCAAGAGATGCTTTGTTACTCTGGCACAATCAATAAAAGTGTCCATGTTATAAAAAAGCATAAAATTTTTAAATAAATTTCTCTGCTTAATTTTATGGCAGACGAAAGAATCAGATTGCCTGCATCTACTGGAGGATTAGTAAGATACTATGACGAATATAAAAGTAAACTAAGTGTTAAACCAATATTTGTTATATTGTTCATAATTCTTCTTGTAATTATAGAAATTTGGCTTCACAAGGCGTTTGGTTAAAATGCTTGACTTACTTGATCCAAGAGCTGTAAAACTTGCTATGCGTAAACTTGGAATCAAACAAGAAGACATAGAAGCAACAAGGGTTATCATAGAAACACCACACAAAAATATAATCA
Source organism: uncultured archaeon (assembly GCA_964522675.1). Lineage (GTDB taxonomy): Archaea > Aenigmatarchaeota > Aenigmatarchaeia > QMZP01 > CAZFVX01 > CAZFVX01. The sequence continues at coordinate 42 of CAZFVX010000147.1, read as the reverse complement.
TAGAAAATCCGAGCGTTTCAAAGATAGATATGCAAGGCAATA
>CAZFVX010000146.1:0-2015 GCA_964522675.1 uncultured archaeon | reverse complement strand
TTAAAGATTTCTCCACCTTATGTTTTCAGAGCTGAATTTTTATCATCAGGAACAGTTTATTATTATACAGGACTCAATAAGGAGATAAAAAAGGTAAATGAATATACAATTGAAATTAAAGGTGAAAATTTTCTTGATGTAGTTTCAATTTTTGCCTGAAATGAAAAAAATACTTTTTTTACTTTTATCTCTTAAAGTGATGATCTGTTTTGGAGTGGAAATTATTTTTGAGGATAATTTTGAAAATGGAAAACCTGAAAAATGGGAAATTTATGGAAATGTAAATATTTCATCCTCTCCAAATATATGGAAGGACAGATTTATACGACTTAATAAAGGAGCAAAAATTGTTTCACTTGATAAAATTAAATTAAATGGAGCGACCATTTCTTTTGATATAATTAATTTTTACTCAACCCCTACAAAATTTAAGTTTTTCTATCTTGATGAGAAGAATTACTATTATTTTGAACCAGTAAAAGGAATTGTTGGAAGGGTTATAAATGGTGTGGATAAAAAAATAAGCGATAGAAGAAGTGAAAGAATTCTTTCAATTATAAGAGGAAATCCAGCAAAGTCAAGTTATAAAATCTATTTTAAGAATTCAGGAAATGAAATTCTTATAATGGTTGACAAAGATGGTTATTTAAACGGTGACGAATATGAGTTTAAATTTTATGATAAAGACAATTCTGCATCTAAACTTTTTGTTAATTATGGCAAGATTTCAATTACAGAGGAAGGTTCTGGAAATTATAATTACTGGGTCTGGTATGATAATATAAGGGTCTATTCCAAACTTTTTACAACTGAACCCCCAAGAAAACCTACAGTAATTTATGTTGATAAAAAAACAGAGAATATTTCAAAAAAAATATTTTCAACAATTCAGAAAGCTATTGATTTTTCAATTCCAGGAGATTTAATCATTGTGAAGGAAGGAGAATATGATGAAAAAATTTCATTTAACCCTAAAAGGATATATGCAACAGAAGAAAAACCCCTCATAATAAAAAGTGAAAAAAAACATAAAGCAAAAGTTAATTCATTCAATTTAAAATTTGGTGATTATGTTACCATCGATGGCTTTGAAATAACAGGTTCTTCAATCTTAACAGGTGGAAGTAAAGGAGTTAAAATTCTCAATAATTACATTCACGACCTTAAAGGACAGATAGGAATAATTGTAAATGGAGAAAATAATTATGTTGCTGGAAATTATATTTTAAGATGTAATAAAGGAATTGTTGTTGGAGGAAAAAATAATCTTGTTGAGAATAACGAGATAGAAAGATTAATTTATAAAAACCAGGATGCTGATTATTTCAGAGTCTTTGGGCAAGGTCATATAATAAGAAATAATTACATGCATGGAACAAAAAGAGAAGAAATTGGACCTTCACATACAGATGGATTTCAAACATTTGATAATAATGGTGAATATTTAAGGCATACTGTAATTGAAGGTAATTTTATAGAGGATTTTTATGCGCAGGGATTTATGGGAGAAGGAGGAAAATATTATCATTCATATGACATAACTTTTAGAAACAATATTTTCAAAGATGCTGGGGCGTGGGGCTTATGTATTTCAAGTATTAAGGATGTGAAGGTTTATAATAACATTTTTATAAACCTGGGAATTCATGGAATTGGATTTACTTACAGAGATAAATCAAAACCATCAAGTGGTGAAGTTTATAATAACATCTTTTACAATGGTGGAAATTTATACTGGGCACGAAAAGGGTGTAATATCAAAGCAGGAAACAATATCCTGTTTTCAACAAAAAGTTATATAGACCCAAAGAAATTTCCAAATGATATTGTAAATAAAGACCCTCTTTTCATAAATGTACAGAAAAAAGATTTCCATTTACATCCACTAAGTCCAGCAATTGACAACGGGAAAGAATTAACTCCTTCTTTTCCTGATAGAGATGGGAATAAAAGACCCATTGGAAAAAACTGGGATATAGGCCCTTATGAATTTAAGGGAGTTAAATCTCCAATAC
>CAZFVX010000145.1:0-2015 GCA_964522675.1 uncultured archaeon | reverse complement strand
TTAAAGAAATAGCTCATAACTTAATAAAAGTAGAAAAAGATAAAGAAGGAGCAAAAATAGAGATACTCTGATGGAATTAAAAACTTCTCAAAAAGCCATTATTAATGCAAAAACTAAAGAAGCAGTTGTAATCAGATGGATAGAATTAGATACTTATGATTTATTTACTTATCCTTATAGACAAATTAAAAAGTTTACAATAGCTTCATTATTTGATAGAAATGGATTTCATTGTAATATTTGTAATAAAGAAAAGAATTTAGTCTTTAGTTTTATCACTAAAAAAAGATTAGAATACTTTAAGTTTAGAAAATGGTTTAAATTCTGTTATGACTGTAGTTTTGCTTATTATTTATTATTAAAAGCAAAAGGAATGAATGATGAATGTTTAGAACTTATAAAGTTTTTCATAAATGCAGAAAAAAATTTTTACGATAAAAAATTGAAAGGAGGAGATTATGACATTGGAAACAATTCCTTATGAAAAATTACCAAAAAATTATTTCTATGATGAAATTAGTCAAAATATCTACTTAATTCATATCACAAAAGAAAGAAGCAATATAGAATATAAAGGTAAAGTATATACAATTCCTGAAGATTATTTTGTTTATCTTTCAGAAAAAGGAAACTTAATTTATCTTCCAAGAAAGAAAGCAGAACAAAGGTTCAAACAAGTTACAAGAAAGTTCGGTTTATTCAGAATGAGAGATAAAAATAATACAATTTTTAGTCTTTCAGGATTAAGAAAGAACTTGATAAGCATTAGATTTATTCAAGATGATATTCCAAGAGTAAGAATTGATACAGCTCAAGAGAAAATGATATTAGAATATGATGATAAAGAAAAAATGGAAGAAGATATAAAAAACTTGAATTATTTCTTATCTTTAGCTAATAAATTGAGCATTTAAAGATTGACAAATTTCAATTTTGTAATATAATAATAAGAAAAAAGGAAAAAGGAGGTTAAAAATGAGTTTAAACTATCATGAAAGAATTAAAATGTTATCAGATTTAGTTTATAATTTATGCAAAAAATTTGAAATGGATCCTTATGTAGTTTCTTTATATCCAGAAACTCTTGAAATTACCATTCAAGGAAGACATACTTCAAGAACAGAAGAGAAGTTAACAAGAAATGGTTACAAGCTTATTAGACAATTTGAATCTGACAATGGCCGAGATCTTTTCAAAGACTTCATGAAAAAAATTGAGAATATTGAAGTAACTTTTACTCTTGTAATAGATAGATTAGGATAATTTTTAGTCAAACAAAAAGGAGCTTTATCTATGAAAGTTGACTACACCAATGTCTATACTTTTTTTATACCTGAAAATCAGAAAGATAAAGAAATTCTTGAAGAGCTTTCAAAAAATGTAGTCATAAGAAAATTAGAATATAATCCAATACTCAAAAGAAAAGAAGTTAAATATGTAACCTTATTGCAAAAGAACAAAAGTAATACTTATTACATTCTTTCAGGATTACTTCCTTATCTAAAAATGAAATATCCTAAAATACATACTTCTTTAATTGATATTGAAAAGTTAAAAAATGATCCAATCTGGCAAATACTAAGAGATTATCAGAAAAGAGCAATATTAAACTTATTAGAATATCCCAGAGGAATTGTTGACTCTGTTATGGGCTCGGGAAAAAGTTATATGATTATGGCTATTTGTAAAGCTATAAAAGAAAATATTCCTATTCTTGTAATAATTCCAAAATATCAGGCATTATTAGAACAAACTGTAAAAAAGTTTTTGGAATTTTTCAAGAAATATGAAATAGGATGGAACTATGGAAAAGGATTTAAGAATGGAAGAATAATGATTAGCTCTTCCACTTGCTTAGAAAAACTTTCTTTAAATTACTATAAAGCCTTACTCTGTGATGAAGCGCACAGTTGTCCTGCAAGTACAATCAAAAAAGCCTTATTGAAATGTAAAAATGCAATAATTAGATATGGATTTTCTGGAACTCCAATTGGAAGAAGTGATCAAAATGATTA
>CAZFVX010000144.1:0-2020 GCA_964522675.1 uncultured archaeon | reverse complement strand
AAAGTGGCAAATCTCTCACCCCAGGCTTTGCTGAAGCCAGGTATATGCTTATCACGATTTCTGCTTTTGTGAATTATTTAATTGAGAAGTTGGGGGAGACAAATTACTAAATAATAAGTTAGTTACTAAAAAATAAGGAGTTTTTTATATGAGTAAAAAATTAAAGATGCCTAAAATGTCAAAAGATGAAATTCGTGAGTTAATACTTAAGTATTTATACAACATTCACAAAAAGGCTCGGAGTTTAAAAAGTGCTAGGAAAAAAATAAGCGAGATTAAAGAAGAACTAAAAAAATATGGTTTAAAAGAGCAGGACATAATCAGTAATCTTGACTACCTTATTCAGTGTGGATGGGTGAAAAGCGAGGAAGAAATTATACATTTTAAAACCCCAAAAGGATTTACAAAAGAGCAAAAAAAGCAATATTTTAAAATTTCTGATGCAGGTATAAGCTATTTTGAAGGAACTTCTAAATTTCAAAAGATAGAAAAAACTTATAGTGGTATTAACATAAATAATGTCCAAGGTGTTATTAACATAGGAGACAATAACATCATTGTTAATGAACAGCATGCAGATTTATATAAAAACTTGGATTTACTTTCAAAAGTTATAAGAAGCTCTGATAAACTAACAGATGAAGAAAAACTTAATTATGTATCTGAAATTGAAACAATAAAAGCACAATTATCAAAGACTAATCCAGATAGGAACATAATAAAGCGAGCATGGAAAAGAATGAAACCACTTGCTACTATTTCAGGCATTGCTTCATTTTTTGAGAAAACTTCAAAACTTGTTAGCATTCTTTTAAATGTTAGTTTTTAGAAAAGTTTATTCAAGTATATGAAATGATAGATAATATAAAATATGCCCGATTTGAAACAGAGACCGAATTATTAAAATCTGTTTTATTATATCTTGGCAAAATCAATGTATATCCAAAAGTTTCAGCAATAGCTGGTAAAAAGATTAATCCAGATATAGATATCTTACAAATTAAAAGAGTGTCTCAGAATCGATATGGACTAGTTGGATATGAGATAAAATTAATGAAATTCGATAAAAGAAGTAAAGGATTAAGTTGGAATGTTCTTTATCAAGGAGTTGGACAAGCTTTGTTATATTTTTTAAATGGAATTCATCGTGCTGTTTTAGTCTTAGGTTTCCATAAAAATGTACCCAATGATGAAATTATAGAAAAATTTTACAATTTAATTTGGACTAAAAAAGAATTGTTAAACCGAATAATAGGAAGTTATCTTTCTCTTGATATTTATCTTTATAAGAGAAGTTCAATTTCTCCTATAATAAAATCTAATTATGATTTTTATCCTTCGGATAATGAAACAAAATTTTTGTCAGAAGCTTTATTGCAAAAAAGATTTACTTTTAACAAAAAATTACTGGAGTTAATATGAAAACTAAATGTGAAAAGAAGATTAGGCATAAGGAAATTAAAGAAACAGAAATGGGAAAAATACGAGAAGAGTGGGAAATAGTAAAGTTAGGGGAAGTCTGTGAGTTTAAAAGGGGGTTTTCATATCGTAGTAATCAAATAACTAAAGATTTTACTAAAGTTAGATTTATAACAATTAATAATATTGAAAAGGAGGGTGGAATAAAACGAGATTCTGAGAAAATTTTTATCAAAGAAAGTGTAAATATAGACCCAGAGTTATTCTTAAACAAAGGTGATATCCTTATAGCTAATACAGATATGAGTAAAGGCTTCATTATTGGAGCTCCTATTTTGATTGAAAATATAAATGGTAAACTAATCTATTCGATGGATTTAACTAAGCTAATTTTTAATAAATCTAAAATTAATAGTAAATTTTTATTTTATTACCTAAAACATAATATTATACGTCAGAAAATGAAAAGTTTTGCTCAAGGCACTAATGTATTACATTTAAATCACGATCTTGCTAAATTATTAAAACTTCCCCTTCCACCACTCCCTGAACAGCAAAAAATTGCTGAGATTTTAAGTACGGTGGATAGTGCGATTGAGAA
>CAZFVX010000143.1:0-2028 GCA_964522675.1 uncultured archaeon | reverse complement strand
AAATTGAAGGAAGGACATAAATATCTAAAATAGCTAATATTTCTGGCATATCAAGCCTGAATCCTAAAAATTTAACTGCTTGTGCAATGCCAAGTTTTTCTGACATTGTTTGCAAATTTTGTTGAAAGGGTCCACCTCCAGCAATAAGTAACATTGTTTTTGGAAATTCTTGAAGGATAGAAGGCATGGCTTTTAATAAGTATTCCACTCCCTTTTGTTCAATAAGTCTAACACCTAAACCAAGTATAGGATAATGTTTTTCTATCCCTAACTCTTTCTTTTTTCTATGATCAGCAGTAACAGCATATTTTCTTTCGTCAATTCCATTAGGTATAACAATAACTTTACTTGGAGAAAGCTTTTCATACTCAATTAGTTTACTTCTTGTATGTTCTGAAACAGCTACGATTTTTGCAGTAAAACGTGAAAGAAACCATTCAGCTAGCATGTAGCGTTTTTTATCAGGAAATGCTCTAGCATGGTCAGTGTGTATAATTACAGGCACTCCTGCCATTTTACTAGCAATTACTCCGTCTATAAAAGCTGCTGTATTATGAGTGTGAATAATGTCAAATTTATTTCTTTTGATAAATCGGTAAATCTTAAGAAAATTTAGATAATCGGGTTTATTAGGATTTTTTCTAAATGGAATATAGACTAAAATGTTATTTTTCTTAAGTTCGGGAGTGAATTCTTCCTCACATTTTTTAAAACAAAATACAGATACATCAAATATTGTTTTATTGAGATTTTTACATATATCTACCACTAATTTGGGCAATCCACTTATGCCTAAGTCTAGAGTAACCTGAAGTATTTTTAATTTTTTTTGCTGTTTTTTAAAATTCATTGGTTCTAAAATATTTGTGTTTAAAAGCAGCTAGGGTTTGTAACACTTTTTGAGGGAAAAAACTAAGCATAAGGACAAAAAGTGGTTTTATTTGTTTTGAATTATATTCAATACTTTTTAGAGCATTCAAGCGAGCCTGATTAAGTTGTAATTCTGAAAGGTAAAAATATGACAGCCGGTAATATGTTTTAGCGATAGCTTCTTGCACTAATTGCTTGTTTTCTTTAGCAAATGAAGGATTTTTTTTAAGTATTTCAAATTGGATGTTTAAAGCATTTTTAATTAGAATAGCTGTATTTTTTTTCCCGGAGAGATTTGTAACTTCAGGAAGTCTGTATTGAGCAAGAGGATATTCGATAAATGCCATTTCATAATATTTTGCAAACCTAAGAAAAAATTCTGTGTCTTCGGCTACGCGATATTTTTCATTAAAATAACCAACATTAGAAAGTGCTTTCTTTTTAAGAATTACAGTTGATGGAAGAATAAAGTTTCCTAGAAATAAAGTTTTAAAAATATTACCCCAAAAGACTTTTAAGTTTTGCCCATTTTTACAAATTTGAAGTTTATTTTGAAAAATATTGTCTAAATTTATTTTGAATTCTTTAAAAATGTTAAAAGCTTTGTAAAAATATGATTTATATATTATTCTATTTTGTTTGATTGCAGAAAAATCACTAAAAATTAAATCTACATTTGGCAATTTTTCAAAACATTTTATTTGAAGTTCTAATTTAAATGGAAGCCAACGATCATCTGCATCTAGGAAAGCAATATACATTCCCGTTGAGTTTTGTATACCAGTATTTCTCGCTTTTGAAACACCAGCATTATCTTGATAAATATATTTAATTTTTGATTGGTAAACAGAGATAATTTCTTTTGTGTTATCAGTTGAACCATCATCAACGATGATAATTTCATAATCCTTATACGTTTGGTTTAAAACACTTTCAATGGCTTGTGGTAAATACTTAGCACAGTTATAAGTAGGAATTATCACAGAAACTTTATTTCTATGCATTTTTGTGTCAAGCAAATAGGAATCTTACATCATTTGAAAATTTTTATATTTTTAATGCTTATCTTTTCATAATATATAAGCTTCTGTTTTGTTTCTTTAGAAACAGCTACTACTTTATCCACAAAATGAGAAAGGATTCTTTCGGCTAACATAT
>CAZFVX010000142.1:0-2051 GCA_964522675.1 uncultured archaeon | reverse complement strand
TTTAGTTATTTTTATGTTTAGAACGTCTTTTTTCTTTTTCTTTTTTATATTAATTTGTACATTCTCGGATATTTCTTGTTTTAATTTTTTAAATCCTTCTTGATTTATTTTAACATTCTTCCCATAAATTTCAATTTTTACATCAATACCAAATTTTCCTTTTAAATAATTTTCCATTTCTTTTAAAAAAGAGTTTTCATACAATTCTGTTTCACTTGTCATTTTTCACCTCCAATTATTGAGGTTTAAATTTAATTTTTAATTAGGAATTAAAGAGAAAATTTATAAAGATTTTTATGGAAAAGTGATAAAATACGTCAAATGACTTTATTTTTAAGTTTAGCAAAGTCCTACCACATTATATGTTCCTAAGGAGAATATATCTGCGAATGTTTTTATAATTCCACATGCTAATTGGTTTAAACTTGGAAGCCAACCAGAGAGAAAGAGTAAAATTAAAACTCCAACAACAAATGCTAAAAGAATCATTCCAAATTGGTAAATCGTTAAACCAAAAATTCCTTTCATAATTTAAATATTGGGTTAAGTGGAATATATTTTTATATCCCAAAAGGTATTTGTCCAAAACTTTTTCCTATTGTTAAGAAAAATAATATAACTAAAGCTACGATTATTATTGATACAATTATCATAACCATCGTCATCCAAGCATAACCCTTTTTATTAAACATTTTCTAAACCTATAGAAATTAAACCTCCAAAAGTTGATGCAGTTATTATTAAAATTAAAATATATATTATCACCCCAACTAATAAAGTTTTTCCAGCAGAAAATAACTCTAATTCTTTGTTTTCTCCCTGAGTTATTTTAGTTAAGAATATCGACATTAAAATTATAACCTCAATTAAATAAATTCCAACAATTAACTGAAAAATCTCAGCTGGGACCACGCTATTTATATTTAAAAGGGATGTAAAAGGCGAAACTCCCGTTGTTCCCATTGTGGCTTCCTCGACACTAATACTTGCAAGTTTTGATGCAAGAGTTAAAAGAACATTTATCATTACTTGTGCCATTGAAACAACCAAACCACATATTATCGGCGTTAAAAAAATTGCTTGAAAATTTATAGAAGAAATTGTTTCTTCTAATAATTCCCTTATATACTCTTGTGTTTCCTTTATGTTTTTTAAATATCTTGAAATTGTAAGCATTGCCTCTGCAGCATAACTAACACCCTTTCTTGAAATATCTGCAATTGTTCTCATAATATTTCTAATTAATGTAGAAGGATAATATCTTATTGCACCAACCTTTGGATCAAATAGTGCTTCTTTAAAAGTTAAACCTAAAGTTTTCATATTTCTTAAACAAATCTTAAATAAATTTGCTATTTTTAAATCCTTTATATTTGCTAAGGATTTTTCCATTGCTAATTCTATTGGTGTTCCAGCAACTATTCTATTTCCCAATTGGAATAACGCAACCTCAAATTCTGTTTCAGTTTCTTGAATATCCTTTTGAATTTTTATTCTTTGAAAATAAGATAGATAAAAATAAACAGAAATTCCCATTCCTATACCAAATATAATTAAAGAGGACATTATCAAAGAAATTAGATCACTTTTAAATTGAAACCTTAAGTTATTAAAAAACATAAGTGCTGGTATAATAAACATTCCTGCAACTAAAATTCCAAATGGTAAAGCTGGTAATGCAATTCTTGAAGTTCTAGAGCCAACGTAAAATTCTCCTTTTGGAGGTAAATCTGGATGTTTAGAAACATCTACTTGAGAAAAAGTTACAGGCCTTTTTTGTAAAGTGTTTCTCATTAATAACCAAACTATTAACGGTAAAGCAATATCATACCCAATAAAAAAATGTAATGGTGTTATTGCTTCTGAAAGAAAAATCGCAATTAAAGGAAATGTAACAGTTCCTAAAACGGGTAAAAGAATTCCAAACATATGAATAACTGTTATAGGAAGTTTTAACTCTTGAATATAATGTTTCATTCTCACTTTTGTTCCTTCCAAGATTATTTCTAATGCTTGATCTAACATTTCTTGTGCCCTGCTACCCGCTTGAT
>CAZFVX010000141.1:0-2054 GCA_964522675.1 uncultured archaeon | reverse complement strand
TTTTGTAAAAAAGGCTGACTGTAAAATAGATGAAGACAAAAAAATGCTAATATGTGAATAAAAATGGTAAAGAAAATTTTACATTTAATTGATGGAAAAGAGTATGATGTGAAATTTGGTAAGTTTAATGTAAGGTTTGAAAATAAAAAAGAAGGAATAACCAGAATAATATTCCTACCATCTAAAGATGTATTTGCTAAAGAGTTCAAATCTAAAATTTCGATTGAAGACTGGGATTACGGTGCTTATAACTTAAAATCTGATGAATTGATTGCTAATATAGAAGTTAGCTTTAAACCAGAAAATATACATATAGATATAATAGATACAAAAAATAAGAATTCCTTACCAATTGAAGCACTTGGTGACGGTTTTGTTATTGGTAGAGAATTAAGTAAAAAATTTGAATGTGAAATGATAGACCCGCATACTTTAGTATGTAGAAGTTCAATTAAAGGGTTTGACCTTACTATTAAAAGGGATGAAGGTTTTGTAGCTATTGAAAAAAAGAATGGTAATATGTTTTGGATTTAGGGCTGGAAAATAGGGGGTCATGGATGTCTTGATAGAAAAACTTATAAATGAATAAAATATAAAATAATAGTTTAAGTCCCCGGTGCGACCTCTTGGGAACGCCGGGTTAAAAATTAAAAATGGTAGAAACAGAAATAATAAAAAAACTATGCAATGAACTTAATGGAGATTTAGTAACTGATAATTTTTGTGTAGTTAAAGTTGGTGGTGGATATCCAGAATTACGAATTGGGAGTGGTCTTCTTAAAGGTGTATGGTTAGGTTTTTATCATGAAAATGTTGCTGATAATGAATTTAAAAGGATATCATCTGGGTGGGTATTTAACCAACTATGTGGTGGAGAATTTGATAAATTAAAATGTATGGGAAGAAATCCAAGAATTTGTGTATTAAGTGGTAAAGAAGACGAGGATGTTATTATTATAAAAGAAGAATCGCCAAATTTAGATAAAGAAGATATTGATGTAAGAGTTAGACATAAAGGAAGGGGTATTGCAGATTTCCATTTAAGTAAAAAGTTATACTAAATGTAAAATGAATGGAACAGATATGCCAAAACTTAACTTAGGAAAATTAGAAGAGTTAGAAAAAGTTAAAAGTATGAAGTGTAAAACTAAAGATTTTGATGAAGTTTATTGTGAGATAGAGTGGAGGGATGGGAAGAAAACCGAATTTGAATTTAAAGTTGAGGAATAAAAATGAAAAAAGAGAATATAGAAAAAATCAAAAAAGTTTTATTATATGTTTTTGGGGGTATGGTTGGTATACTTTTATTTATAATATTGGGTGCTCTTTTCCTATTATTAGTTATTAAAGTTGGTGGTTGGGTATTTTCTCTTTTTGGTTTTTAATAAATGAACTTAATTCTAATATAGAATTTAACCATTTGATAAAGTCCTTCTCTTTACTTTTATATATTTTATATAGTTCGTATGTTTCTTTACAATTTGGTGAACATGGTACATGAAATATACCATCGTGAAAAACCTTACCATTTTTCATTTTTAAATTATATCTATCTTTTTTTCCTTTTAGTAATTTTTTATAATTATAAAAAATTTGTTTATTTCCATCATATTTAACAAAATTTTTAATACAACATACAGGATAACCGCAAATTAGTCCAATAAAATATACCCATTTCTTGGATTCTTCTCTTAATAATATACTTATAAAATTAAAAAAATCTGAAAAACTTTTATCTCTTGTTACTATTATCCAATGTAGTTTATTTTCTTCTAGTTCTTCACAACAAGTAAAATAATTTAAATTGAAACAGTTTACACAAGTTAATAGAATATCTAACTCTTTTTTATTAGCAAAATAAAAAATAGATGCTGGCTTAATACCCTCATTAATTAAATACATTTGCAATAATATATTATATAGTTCCTCACCTTGTACTTTTATAATGCATTTTTTCATTTTAAAATTTATTTAGTACTAATTACTGCCAAAAATAAACTTATTTTTTACCCTTCTTTTTCTCCTTCTCCTCTTTAAACTCCTGTAATATTTTC
>CAZFVX010000140.1:0-2056 GCA_964522675.1 uncultured archaeon | reverse complement strand
ATTGGACATTTTCATCTTCTGGAGATATTTCTTATTCCAATCGTGGAAAAAAGATTATCAAGAAAATGCTTAAAAAAGAATATTGTAAAAAAATCATACCATGGACATATGCTACAAAGGAAACTATTGTTAAAGCATTGAAAGATAAAGAAATAGAGGAAAAAATTGAGGTTGTGTATCCTGCAGTTAAAGTATATCACAAAAAGAAAATGAAAAATGATAAGATAAAGTTGCTTTTTATTGGAAGGCATTTTTACAGTAAGGGTGGTTTATTTGTGTTAGAAATTTTCAAAAGGTTGGTAGAAAGGTTTGATGTTGATTGTATATTTATCTCGGCAACAATTCCAGAAATTCTCAAGAAAAAATATGAAAAATATTTTACTATTCATAGATTTGTTTCTAGAAACACATTATTTAACAAAATTTATCCATCTTCTCATATTTTTGTTTATCCTGGTTTTGGTGATACTTTTGGATTTGCTTTCTTAGAAGCTATGTCTTTTGGTTTGCCAATAATTACATCCAGCGGATTTGCTAGAGATGAAATAGTTGAGAATGGTAAAAACGGTTTTTTAATTAAATGCGATAGGATAAGCGTAAAGAAAATAGGGGAAAAGGAGGAAGAGCTTATAAAGAAATTTATGAAGAAGATAGTTTTCTTGCTAAATAATAAAGCAGTAATTAATAAAATGGGTAAATACGGAAAGAAATTAGTAGAAAAAGGAAAATTTTCAATAAAAGAAAGAAATAAAAAATTGAAAAGAATTTATGAGGAGACTTAAGATAAAATTATATTTTTTAAGTCAAAATTTAAAAAAATTATAAGTTATGGATGTAAGAACAATTTTCAAGTTATGGAAAGATTTTTTTGTTCAGATACGATCACCGCTTTTTATGAAATTTTTCTTTCCATTATCTTTTTTATTCCACTATTTACTCAAGAAAATCGGAATCCTCCTTTATCCATTTCCTTTCATGAAGATTAAACTGTATAATTGTATTTTCTTGACAAGAAAAAGATCAATTGATTTTTGGGTTACATGGAAGAAATGGGAAGAAGACATTACTCGTTGGTTATTAAGAAAAAAACGAAAAGGTATTTTTATTGATATTGGTGCTCATATAGGCAGATATTCTATTTTGCTTGCAAAGAATGGTTGGAGTGTTTATTCCTTTGAACCTTTAATACAAAATTTCAAAATTTTAAGGTTCAATGCAAGGATGAACAATGTTAACTTAAATGCTTTTAACATCGCTGTTGGTAACACCATAAGAAGAGCTAGTATGTTCTATACAAAAGGAAAATTTGGTGAAGCAAGTTTGATTAAAAAACAGCCAATAAGTCAAACAATCTATATTGACAAAATTGATAATGTACTGGAGAATATTTCACCACGAGGCGAGATGATTCTAAAGATAGATGTGGAAGGTAATGAATATAATGTAATTCTAGGTGCTAAAAAGTTTATCAAAAAATTCCGTCCAATTATAATTGTAGAAATTTGGAAAGAAAAAGGAAAGAAAGTAATTAATCTTTTAAGACATTTGGGATACAGAAAATTTGGGTTTAGGTGGGTTTACACTAAAAAGATTAATCTCTAGATTTTTTCTTAATTTTACTTTAAAGTTATTATTGTAACTTTTACATCATAGTAAGGTTTTGAGTCCATCGCGAATTTGTCATTAACATTATTTAATTATACCTTTTTAACAGATGAATGGGTTGTTCATATATAATGATAATTTACATTTTATTTTTATGAAAATTAGTATGAAAAAAACCTATCTTATTTTACTCTTTATAGCATTTTCTGCATTTTATTTTAGAGCCAAAACTTTTCTTAGTGATAGCTTATATGTTAATGCAGATGATCCTTATTTGGCTTATAGGTTAAGTTATTACTTTAAAGAGAATTTGACTTTTCCTTCAAATGATAGTTTAAGATTATATCCATATGGAATAGACGAAAGAAAAGGCCATATAATTTGGCTTTATACTGCAGGAATTTTTGCAAAAGTTTTTAGCGAAATTTTTGGTTGGTGTATAGCAAAGTCA
>CAZFVX010000139.1:0-2080 GCA_964522675.1 uncultured archaeon | reverse complement strand
GAGTGGGTTGAAAAAAACAGTAACATTCTTAAAAAAGATTTAAAATGAACATAGCTCTAATTTATTCAGAAGCTTTACACCCAATAAATGGTGCTAACATCAGAGGAAATTACCTTTTAGATTTGTTATCAAAAAAAGGACACAATGTAGACCTAATCACACCAAAAGTCAAAATTTCTTTTCCTCCCAATATTAATCCTTACTATGTGTCTAAAGTAGAAAGGTTTACTAAATTTATTAAATTGAAGCATTTATGGTTTGGGTTAAAATCCTTTACTTTCTTAAATAAATTGAAAAAAAAATATGATGTAATTTACTGTTTTGGAGTATCAGGAACAACCTTAGCATATCTACTTACGCTCAAAACTAATGTGCCTTTAATTTGTGATTTTACCGAAATGGATTTTTTGGAGCTTTATGATTTTAAAAATCCATTATTATTTATTTTGAAAAAAATTTCTCCGATGTGGAATAAAAAAATTTTTTCTAAATGTAAAAAATTAATTGTTCTAACAAAAGAAATGCAAAAATATGTTACCCAAAATTCTAACGTCGATACGGAAGTTATCTATGACGCTGCAGATTATAATTTATTTAATGCAAAAGTTAAAAAGACTAGAGATGAAGGTTTTGTTTTAGTGTTTCATGGAGGGATAGAAAAAAGAGACGGAATATTAAATTTATTAAAAGCAAGTAGAAACTTACTTCGTCGATACGATTTCAAAATTTTGATAATAGGGAAAGGGGGTGCTAAAAAAGAATGTATGAATTATGTACGCAAGCATTTTAATTTAAAGAAATCAGTTACGTTTACCGGATGGGTTCCTTATTCGGATGTTCCAAAATATCTGTCTAAAGCTTCTGTTGGTGTTGTTCCGTCCATAGATATTCCATTAAATAGGATTGTGATTCCTCGAAAGATTTTTGAATATATGAATTGCGGCATCCCGATTTTAGCAAGCGATTTGCCTGCTATCAGAGAAGTATTAAATGAGAAAAATAGCATATTGGTACCTCCTAATATTAATTCTCTTACTCAAGCCATAAAATTTTGTATTGAAAATCCAAAGGTTATTAAAAAAAAGGCAAGGTTTTTAATAGAAAAAGCAAAAGTTTTGAATTTACAACACGAAATGAAGAAATTATATAAAATTTTAGTCGATTGTTCAATTAAATAAAAATATTAAATTTAAATTACAGCTTCTCTAACAAAGCTTGATTAACTTCGTAAATAACAATAATTGGTTTTTTACCTTCAGAATCTAAATAGAAAGCCTGAACAGGTTGCATCAAATCTTTTCTTTGTTCAACATACTGATAATAGCATATTGGATAATAACCGTCTAAGACAACATATTTTGGTTTGTCTTTTTTTAGTTGCTCATCGTTGTATGTAAAATTATTTCCAAAACCTTTAACTAATCTCTCAGAATAATATAGCAGTGGAACTTGTTGGCTACATGCCCAAATTATATCTTCTTTATCAGTATGGTCTTTAAGCCAAAGACCTGCTGGTTTTTCCATGGCAAATGAATTCTTTTTATAATTTATTAATTTTGCACCATAATCAATTTGGAAATAAGCTCCTAAAATCAAAACCCCTACTATAATAATTGCTGCTATTTTAGCATTAGAGTATTTCTTGATCCAAGAGAATAAGCTCATTCCTCCTTTTCCGACTATTATGAAAACTGCAGGCATCATTGGCAATAAAAATCTAGGTTCGAAGTAAAATCCTGTAAAGGCCATTAAAGAACTAGCAAATAGAAGAACAACTAGTACCCAAATAATTATAAATAAATCTTTTCTTAATTCTTGTTTTTTTCCCTTTAGTAATAAATCAAAACCCAAAAAAAGTTCAAGAAAACTAATTAAGCCAAGTAAAAACAAAATGAAGTAAGGCCATTTTAAATACAAAGGGAAAGCTTTCCAATAAGCAAAAAAATCTTTAATAATTTCTCCAGTAGGTCTTTTCCAATCAGGAATGTAGTTTTCTTGTGGTTTCTCAGCTTCTATCGTATGGGTTAATCTTGGATAAATGCTTCCTAAAGCTAGTTTATTGTAGGTGAAAAAACCTAAA
>CAZFVX010000138.1:0-2095 GCA_964522675.1 uncultured archaeon | reverse complement strand
AATCTAATTCTTTTGCGACTTCTCCAAAAATCCACCAGTCAGGATTACGACCGACGTCTGATATCTCATCTTTATATTTTTTTATTAATTCAGACACATTTAAAGATAGGTCCACTTCTGCCAAGAAATGTTTAAGATAGCGTTTAATTATTTCTTTTGCTTCTTTTTCTTTTAATTTTGATTTGCCTCTTTTTATAGATTCAATAACTCGTTTAATTTTCTGAAATTCATTTGAATAACTACGCCATTTCCTTTCAAATAATTCTACTTCTTCTCTAGTTTTCTTTTGAGCAAAAAGTAAGTTGGTTTTAGTTCCGGTGTATGGCTGAAAAGCTCCATTTTTACCACCCGGTAAAGAGACAACCCCAAATATTTTGAAATATTTGTATAAAAATAAACGAATATACATATTTTCAGATGTATCAAAAAAGCTTTCTGGCAATACTACCCCTAATCTTCCACCTTCTTTTAGTAGTTGATACCAACGCTCAATAAATAAATTTTCAGAGTTTCCTTTTTCAGCATATAAAAATCGTTGAGGTAAAGTTCTTTTTGTTTCTGTATCTAAAGATATAGCAAATGGTGGATTAGAAATAACTATATCAAAACCTTCATTGACTTCATATTTATAACTGCAATTGGTTTTTATCTCACTTTTTGATAGCACACTTACTTTTGTCGGTATCTCATATTTATCAAAAGGGAGTAGACCATCTTTAGCAAAAATATTTATACTTCCATCACCGTGAAGAACCATATTTACTTTGGTCGCTAAGGATAAATCAGGATTAATTTCTATCCCATAAATATATTCCCTAGCCCAAGTGTTCTCTTTTAATTTTGGGAAATTAGATGCTAAAAATCTTTGAACAACGATTGATTTTGAGAGTTTAGAAGTCGT
The DNA here is from genome assembly GCA_964522675.1 of uncultured archaeon. Classification (GTDB taxonomy): domain Archaea; phylum Aenigmatarchaeota; class Aenigmatarchaeia; order QMZP01; family CAZFVX01; genus CAZFVX01. The sequence goes on along the minus strand of CAZFVX010000138.1, from coordinate 1,194 downwards.
CTTTATAGTCTTTGTTATAAGTTTCATAGCCTCAATTAAAAATGTTCCTGAACCGCAGGCTGGATCACATATAAAAGGTAATCTTGGCTTTGCAGGATTTTCTTTTCCATTAACTAAGTCGATGGCTAATTCATCAATCCCCAAGAAGTGAAGAACAAACTTAACTATATTTGGATGAGTAAAGAATTGCCCTTTATCTTGTTTGAAACCTTCCGATACTATCCCTTCAAAAAACTCTCCTAAAACATCTCCTTCGTTCTCATTTTCTAATAAAGAAATCCCTTGTAAAGATTCTACAACATACGCTATTTTATTTTCTGATATTTTTTCTTTATCTATTCCAATCGAATTTTTAACTACTTCTTCAGACAAACCAAGATAAACTTTTTGAGCCTCTTTGAAAAGTTTATTTACTTTTTCATAAATTTCCTTTGGAGATTCTGGATTACCATTTTTAAACTCTATCTGAAAACGATAAGGTTTTCCATAAGGCGTTGTTTCTTCATCGTAAATTTTTGCCAGAAATAATTTTACAAGATTGCTAAAAATTTCATTATAAAACATCCCACCCCCGCCCCAAAGAACATTGTGTAAATTTCTTCTAAGATATAAAAAATGTTCTTTTGATACTTTTTTATCTAGATTTTTCTCACCGGGATTTAAGTCATCATTAGACTTATTGACGTATATTGCCTTTCTTGCTATTCCATATTCTTTAGGTAATCTATCTAAAGAAATAAAACCATTAGCAGACCAATCTTGATATGTTCTATTCTCTTGATAGTCTATTATTAAAGCTTTATCTTCTAATTCTTCATCTATAGAATAATAGACCAAATATTTTACCTTTTCAGGACCTCCTTCTAGGCGAGCAAGTTTAAATAACTGTCCTTCAATATAATTTTTATCTTTTTCAAATTTATCTGGTGATTTTACTTCAATAAAAAGATATGTATTTTCATTGTTCTTTTCTCTAACAATTACATCTATTCTTGGCTTTATAGTTTTAGGTCGTCCAGCTTCGTATTCTTTTTCTAATTCTATGTGATTCGAAGGATATTTAAGTTCCTTTACCAATCTTACAAGTAAATATGCTCTTACATATTCTTCATCATTAAGCTGTGATATTTCCCTATGAAGTATTAGTTTTGATTTGTTGTATTGTATTTTGCCACCATCAAAATCTTTATTTGG
>CAZFVX010000137.1:0-2097 GCA_964522675.1 uncultured archaeon | reverse complement strand
TTGGAAGAAGAAATGGCTAAAAGGGAGAGCGAATATTATAGGAAAGAATTTGAAAAGAGAATTGAGAAATTAAAGAATAGTGAAGTTAAGGATTTGAGAAAATACTTTACCAATTATTATAATCATATAGACGCTTTTCTGGAAAATAAAAAAGTGAATGGTTTTATTTGCGTTGGTAATGGTGGGATAGGTAAAAGTTTTAATTTAATGTTGAGATTAAAGGAAAAAGACATTACATTTAAGGTTATAAAGGGACACTTCACACCTTTATCTTTTTACAAATTTTTATATGAAAATAAGGATAACCAATATATTATAATAGATGATATTTGCAAGTTGGCAAACGATAAGGATATAATATCTTTACTATTGGGTGCATTAGATTATGACAATAGGTATGTGGAATGGGTTTCTTCTTCTCCTTTATCTTCAGATTTACCTAAAAGTTTTGTTTTCAATTCAAAAATGTTTATTTTGGCTAACCAATTTGATGAAAATAACAACTTTTTGAGAGCATTAAAAGATAGGTGCGTTTATTTCGAATTGAAATTCAGCAAAGAAGAAATTATTGAAATGATGTATGTGTTGGCTAAATCAAGAAATTATCCTTTAGAATTGGTTGATTATATAAAAGAGTTAAGCGAAAAGCAAGTTATTAAAAACTTGAGTTTAAGGTTATTGGATAAGTTATATCCATATTATAAGTTTCCAAATTGGAAACAATTGATTAAGGATATATTGGAAACAGATGAAGTGTTAAATATCATATATGAATTGATTAACTCTGGAAAAAGCGTCAAGGAGCAAATAGAAGAATTTAAACAGAAAACAGGTTTATCGAGAAGAACCTTTTTCAGATATAAACTCAAGTTGAAAGGAATTAGTGCCAAAGTGTCATTTGGCAACTATTAATAGAGTGTCAGGGATGAAAGGGGTGATTAAAATAAAGAAAGAAGTAGTAAAATACTTTAAACGAATTACTTTCTTTAGTTATAAAACTAATAAAAGAATTAGTTTATCAGATGAGAATATTATAAAAGCAATTGAAAGGGTTAAGAAAACGAAAAATCCTAAACTTATTGAATTTAGTTTTGGATATGCAAAAATTCTTTGGAATAAAAAATTGAAAAAAGTAGAAATAGTTTATTATTATCCTGTCTCAACTTATGTTGAGATGGATTAGAAAACTTTTAGGAGGTGAGTTAATGGAGGAATGGGAGTTTGCCGGAAGAGAAGGAAAAAAGATATGTTTTCAGTTGAAAGAGGGACAAAAAGTTGTAGGTTTGGCTAAAGTGATTAAAGGAGAAGATGAAAAGAGCACTTTAGTATTTTTCTATACGGCTGAATGTGGATTTAAATACTTAATTGGATACACACTTAAAACCATAAAAGAATTAGTTGAAAAAATCGAAAAAGAGGTTGGAGTGGATTAAATTTATAAATAAAAAAATATAAAAAATTTTTAGGGTAATTATGGTTGAAGAAATAAAAAATGTTGGAAACATAACAATCAAACCAACAGAGAATGGTTTTAGAGTAGATGTTTTAGAAATAACTCCAGAGGGATTTCATAAATGGAAAAGATTTGACAATATTAAAGTGATTAAATTACCAAAACTTGAAGTTGAAATATTAGGACGCTCCTCAGTAATTCAAGTTTTCACACCAGAAGATTTGACAAGTTGTAAAGTAGAAGTTGGAACACTTGCTTGTAAAAAGAAAAAAATAAAAAATTTTTAGGGTAATTATGGTTGAAGAATTAACTTGTGAAAGAATTGGAGAAAAACTTTTTTGTTCGTTCAAGAACAAAGGAGAAGAAATACATTTCCAAGTAAAAATAAAAGATAATATTATAGAATTTGAGGGGAACAAAAACTTAATAAAAAACTCTGTTATAGAAAAACTTTTAGATAATACTTATTTAGAACCACCAAAAATTAAAAAAATTCAAATATTTTTGTAATAAAAAGTTTTGGCTAAAAAGTTAAATTCATTCTAACTTTTTACTTATTTCTAAAAAGGTTTTGAACCATTTACTTCGTGGTGGAATTTTCGCACCTTTTAAAACCAAAAACTTCTTCTTTCCTATTCTTACTA
>CAZFVX010000136.1:0-2104 GCA_964522675.1 uncultured archaeon | reverse complement strand
AAAGAAATAAGAGATGAAATCCACAAATTAATTGAATTTAAGATACCTCTTGGGAATCTTGTTTATGAAGATATTAATGGTCAATATTTTTTGATCCCAAATCTTTCTGATGAAGAAATTGAAAAACTTTTAAATAAAATTACTGAAATTTACCAAGAAAAGACTAAAGGTCTTTTGCTTCCACGCATAAAAATAGAAAAATGTAAAATTAAAGGAAAAATACTTCAAATTGGCAAAATAATAATTGAGCTTAAGAAAGAATATGAATCAAACATTGAGGGGATGATAAGTTGTTATCATTTTGATGAGGAATTTATAAAACCTGAGTGGATTGAAGAGTGGAAAGAAGAAAAAGAAATCTGTCAGGTCTGCTTTAAAATGCCTGCTGAAAAAGAACATGTTATTTATCATGATAAGATTTGTAAATGGTGCCAAGAAAGAAGAAAATCAAAAGCTAAAGAAGATGAAGTTAAATTTCTTGATGAGGTTATGGATAAAGATCAGCGCTTTGCCTTATTGGTTGGACAAGTAGGATTACTAGATCAATGGTTAAATGGCGACTATATTTACACAACTTTTGTTAATAAAAAAACAAATCTTAAAAAGCCAGCCTCTCCTTCAAGGATGATGCGCATTTATGAAGAGATAGATAGTTTTGATAAAAAAATTATTAAAGAATTAAAAGAAGAAAGAGAATTTAAAATAAAGCGTTTGATATTTTGCGTAAAATGTTTTGAAATTTCAAAAATTAAAAAAGACCTAAAATATAAAATTTATCGCCATAAATTTAATAAAAATTTCCTTGAAGACTGTATTAGGGAGTATCTTTTGAGAAAAAAGAGATTAATTTCTAATTTAAATGAAAATATCAAAAAAATTGCTAATATCATCACATATCAAGGAAGACATCCATATTTAGACCTTTTTATAAAAGATATTACAGCAGAAACTGTAGCAGCCTATCCTGATATTACTATAGAAATAATAAAATCGTATTTAGAAAAATATCATGACCATATTGAATTTGAATGTAAAACAGATGGAGAATCTTTAAGGATAAAAATAACTTCTTTAAATAATTTTAATTTCAAAGAAGTCTCTAAAATTAAATCCATATATTCTTTTTCTGGTGAATTTATGTATCTTGTCCCAGGGAACAGAGCCTTAAAAGTAGCAAATAAATTAAGAAAAGAGTTTAATGAAAGGTATTATAAAGTTCAAGGAAGATTGTGTTTAAATTTAGGGATAGTTTATGCTGACCATAAGTATCCACTTTATATGGTCTTAGATGCAGGAAAAAGGATGCTAAAGGAATTTCAAGTAGCTAATAATCTTATAACAGAAAAGGGGTTTACTATAACAAATGATATAAAAGCCTATGGAATAAGAGCACTTTGTAAAAAAGAAAATACTACAATTAAATTAAGCTTTAAAGAAGATGTCTTTGAAAAAGAAAATCAAATTATCTCTATTGATTCTAATCTTCGCAAATTAAAAGTCAGAAAAGATAAGGAAGTAGATGATAAGTTTTATCCATATTTTTTAAGAAAAGTTAATGGACAAATAAAACCTATTCATATTGATAAGTTTCCTTTATGTTGTGAAATCATCTTCGCTCCAGGTATCTTTGATTTTGAATATCTAAACTCTTCAAAAGTAAGGATAAATTTGACTTTAAAGAAAAAGAATAATAAATGGCAAAAAAGGGATAGTTTATTCCCACTTATTTATACTAGACCTTACCGAATCCAAAAAATAGAAGAATTAATAAGTGCTGCGAAAGCAATTAAAGATGAAAAACCTACTACAACTGCTTTAGAAAATTTTAAAGAAATTCTAGCCAGTGAAATTTATCGTTTATTTAAAGATAAAAAGGACTTCCCCACAAATGAAGATAAAGAGCTAATAGAAAAATTGGCACATACTTTAGTCAAAAATATGGAAGGACTAAAAAAGGAGAATACTTTAGATACTCTTTTATGTTTTAGTAAAAACCTAGAAATATTCGATTTATTAGAGCTTGAACTTTTCTTAGATGCCTTTAATTTTTTAGAGGAGTCAACTATCAGGAAATAGGAATTAAGCTGCATGGTCAAAATTAACC
>CAZFVX010000135.1:0-2198 GCA_964522675.1 uncultured archaeon | reverse complement strand
AATAATCGTTTAAATAAATCTATTTCATGCTCATCTTTGGATTAGAAAAGACTCAACATTAATTATAAAATTATTTTAAAATATTATGAATTTTTGATTCAGGGTTAAGACAAAAAAACAAGTATTTGCGACTAAAGAATAAAATGAAGAAAATTAAACATCCAATATTTGATATAAAGAATTGGAGAATAGTTGAAAAGGATGAAATTTTCGAATTATTTAAAAAAAGAGAAAAATTATTTGAGAGAAAAAGAAAGGGAATATGGGAAAATGATGGTAGTCTCTCTCCCCTAGAATTTTACTGTTATTTAAAGGCAAGATTTGGAGAGCCTAATGGCTATATGATGCTATTGAAAGTTCCTACTGTAGATAATTTAATCCATTGGCATTATATGCTTAAATCTAAAAATTGTTATTTTGATATTTTGGGTCTTAATTACCGAACTGAAATTCATGTTGACGAAGCGCACAATTTTAAAGAAAGAGAATGGAAAATTTTAATCTCAAAAATAATTGAGGATTATAAAAATTATAAAAAAGAAATGTTTAAAATAAAAAACTCTTTCGAGAAGTGGCATATTTTTATTAATCCTTACAGCCGCATTAAAAGGATTATAGATAAATATACAGAAAGATTAATTGAATTAGATATTGAGAATATTCCATTACCAAGGAATCCGAGAACAGAAAAAGAAATAAAAGAATACGTAGATAAATTTAGAAATATTCAAAAGTTATATGAAGAAGCAGTAGCTATAGGGATGTCTTTACAATTTCTTACTCCAGTATTTGGCGAGGCTTTCATTAATCTTCTTATGTTTATATTAGCTAAGCCTGAAATCAGGACAGAGAAAAGGTTACTAGATAATATAATGCGGCAACAAATTGATGTAAGAATAAAGACGATACATTTGAACTGTATTGGATTTAAAAAGCCAATTGATGCTTCAAAGGAAGAATTCAAGAATTTTCATACTTTAATGAATCAGAGGAACATCATATTGCATGGTAGTATTGAACCCAAAAGACTTAAAATCGAGGAAGTATATTTTGATCAAGGTAATATACCATTATTTACAAAAGAAATTTCATCAGATGAATTAGTATTTACATATTCTCTAAAACACATAGAACCCAAGATTATTATAAATAATGTAAAAATTGTAAAAACTTTTGTTAAATTTGTTCTTAATCATTTATATCCATCTATAAGACGAAATGTAGAAATAATCTTGGAGCATCCTGAACTAGGTTGGTGCGCTGATAAATTCCGAGTTGGCGTAATATTGCCAAAGACAACCTCGGAAATAATCATTCCTAAAAAGGAATAATAACTCTTTTATCTTCATAAATCCATGGAGAAAAAGTAAAAGAAAAAAACTGAAGAACTTTTAGATGAAGAAGCAGTGTTTGGAAAAAAGTGATTTATGAAATCAAACTTCACAAAACAGTTAAGAAAAGCGGTTAACGTCTTTTAAGCGCGAAAGAATCGAACGAGAAATAAAAAATAACCGATAAAAAAGCTTATCTTTAGTTTAGTGTAAATTCAAATCTTTGACGACATTAATCCTTTTTCAATAATTCTATTAATTTTTTAAGATGAGGATAATTCAATTTTTCAAGAATTTCTATAAGGTATTCTCTATATGTCTCAATTGGCCGCCTTTTTAATTGCTTAAAGAAAAATTCCGGTTTAATCTTTAATAATAACTCATCTAACCCGTAAAACTCGTTTTTAATTAATAAAAAAAATCGAAAAATCAAAATATTGATATAGAAAAAGACAAAAATGGATTCATTAGAAATTAATAGCGATGTGTGGTTTCACTGCTTGACATGGCGGATTAATGGAAATATGATTGGTTTAGGAAAATAAAAATGGCTAAGAATAGGTTAATTAAAACAAAAGTCAGTGAAGAGTTATATGCTGAAATTGAGGAGAGAATACGCTTAGGATTGTATTCAGATGAATCTGAAATAATTGAAAGCGCTCTTAGGAAATTTTTTGCTGAAGAGGCAAGAGAATATCTAAGAGGTTTAGCGAAAAGTGCTAAATTGAAAGAAAAAGAAATGTTAGAAGAATGGAAGAAAATAAGAAGTGAAGAGAAAAGTATTCGTTGACACCAATGTATTAATTTCTGGGATTTTCTTCAAAGGAAACGAATCAAAACTCCTTTCCATGAGTAATATTGATTTAA
>CAZFVX010000134.1:0-2290 GCA_964522675.1 uncultured archaeon | reverse complement strand
AATAAAAAATCAACCAAAGATTTAATTATTGATATCCTTTCCTATTCTTGGCCATTAACTACGAGAAAAATTTACAATTTAATTAAAAGAAAAGGCCTTTCTGTAACTTACCAAGCAGTTCACAAATCAATTAAAGAGCTATTAGATCAAGGAATAGTGATTAAGCAAAATAAAGAATATCAATTAAATATAGAATGGATAAAGAAAAGACATGAGTTTATTGAAAAATTAAAATACGCATACATAGACAGAAAATATAATTTATTAAAATCCATAGAAAAAAATGAACTGGTCCCACATCCAAATATTAAAATTTATTTAGGAAGAGAAAGACTCACAAAGGCATTAGTAGAACTAGTTAATCAGGCTCAGAAAGGAGACTTATTATTTGGTCAATGTAGGACTTGTATGAACTATCCAAAAGAATATTTTATAGCATTGTCCAATGCAGTTAAAAGAGGAGTATTTATAAATTTTATTGTGCATAAATCATTAGATACAACACCATTTGTTAATTTTTTACATACTTTAAATCCCAATCAAGTTGAAGTGAGACATGTAGAACATGAATATATAAGAGTTCTTGGAATTTTAAATAAAGGAATAATTTTGGCAACTCCCCAAATTGATTCTTATATAAGTATTTATTTTAATGATAATAGAGTAACGAGATATATTTATAAAAGTTATAAAAATGATTGGGATAAAGCACCCATATTAAAGCCAAAGATATAGAATATAATAACTAAAAGATTAAAATGAACCTTGTTAATTTAATTGAAGGAAAAGTTAAAGAAATTTTAAAAGAAAATAAATTACAATCTTTAGCTCACAGATTTGATCATTTTCAAAGAGTTAGAAAAAATGCTTTAAAAATAGCAGAAGATTATGATGTCGATTTAGAATTACTTGAAATTGCTTGTTTACTTCATGATATAGATGAACCATATAATTTAAAAGAAAACCATGTGGAAAGAAGCTTAAAACTTGCTAAAAAAATACTTAATGAAATTGGTATAAACGAAGAAAAAAAACAAAAGGTTTTAAATATTATAAAAGAACACTCTACAGAAAATATAACCAGAAAAACATCAATTGAATCTAAAATATTATTTGATGCGGATAAGATAGACGGTTTAGGTTCAATAGGAATTTCGAGAGTATTTTTATTTTGTGGTCAGAGAGGTTTAACTTTAAGAGAATCAATAAAATGGTATAAAAAGAAAATTAATTTAACCTTAAAAAATCTTCAAACAAAAAAAGGAAAGGAAATAGCAAAAAAGAAATTAAAATATGTAAAAAATTTTATAAAAGAACTTGAAAAGGAATTAATATGAAGGCAACAGCAATCGCAAATGCGAACATAGCATTAGTAAAATATTGGGGAAAAAGAAATAAAGAATTAATCTTACCCCAAAATAGCAATATTTCAATGACTCTTGATGGTTTAAATACAATAACTACCGTTGAATTTAATGAAAAATATGATGAAGATATATTTATTTTAAATGGAAAAAAAATAACAGGAGAAAATTTAAAAAGAATTATAAATACACTTGATATAGTTAGAGAAATTGCTGGAGTTGAATTAAAAGCAAAAGTTGTTTCTAAAAACAATTTTCCAACAGAATCTGGGTTAGCTTCTTCTTCTGCTGGTGGTGCCGCTCTTGCTTTAGCTGCCACAAAAGCTTTAGATTTAAATTTAGATTCAAAAGAACTTTCAATAATTGCAAGAAGAAACTCAGGTTCAGCAACTAGGTCTATTTTAGGTGGGTTTGTTGAATGGATAAGAGGAGAAAAAGAAGATGGCTCTGATTCCTATACAAAACAAATTGTCCCTGAAGATTATTGGCAAGAATTTAGAATGATAGTTACTATCTTAACTTCCAAAAAGAAAAAAATAAAAAGTAGAGCAGGGATGGCACAAACAGTTGATACATGTCCATATTATAAATGTTGGCTTGAAACCATTAATGATGATTTAGAAAAAGTTAGAAAAGGGATTTTAAAAAAAGATTTTACATTAGTTGGTAAAACAGCAGAACAAAATTGTTTAAAAATGCATGCTTTAATGATTACTACTAAACCAGCAATTATTTATTGGGAGCCCATAACCTTAAATATTATTCATTCTATCTTAAATTGGAGGGAAGAAGGATTAGAATGTTATTTTACAATAGATGCTGGCCCACATGTAAAAATTATGTGCATGGAAAAGGACGTTAAAGAAATACAAAAAAGATTAAGTAAAATAAAAGGAATTTTAGAAACAAGAACATGTAAACCAGGC
>CAZFVX010000133.1:0-2333 GCA_964522675.1 uncultured archaeon | reverse complement strand
AAAAGTTTGGTAAAGCATAGTTAATTACTTAAATTTTCCAATAAACGTTTATAGTGTTTAGGGTCTGTCTTCTCTATTAATCGAATTATTGCCTCACATATTAACTGTATTTCTCCAAGCAACCTTTCATCAAAATCAGTAGGACTATCTTGATATAACGGATGGGATTGATCTTGACAATAACTTTCGATACGAGTTTTTATCTCAGTTTCAATGTCGGGATAATCTTCGCATAAATATTTAAACTTCTTATGGATATCTACCCCTCCAATTGGTACTTTAAATGATATGTAATTTTCTAAAAATTTTCTTATTACATTTGGAAAAATATAATCTTTTTCTAGATTACTATCTTTGGCACTTTTTCTATTATAAATTAGTTTGAATAAATAATTGTATTCGGAGTTATATTTTTCTAGTAGCTTATCTAATTTCTCGATGGTGGAATAACGCTCGGTAGTATTTATTTTAGATTTAATCATATAGAAAGAAAAATTATTTCCTTCATATTTCATCCAATCTCTAATCAATCTAAAAAAGGGGAAATTATGGGTGAAAATAAAAACCTGCTGAGGACTTAACTCCTTAATTTTTTCTTTTATAAATCCAAAAGCTCCATAAAGATGTTGTGAATCAAAACTTGAAACCGGATCATCTATAACTATTATTCCGTTTTGAGCATTGAAATTTTCTTCTTTTAATTTAATTAAAAAATAAATAAGTGCTATTGCGTTTCTTTCACTTTCACTTAAATTGCTTGCGGTTCTTCCATTTCTCTTTATCACATAGCCATCGTCTACCGTCTCTAAAATTATCTCATTTCGTCCCATAAAAGATCTCAGTAGTTTATTAAACTCTTCCGAAGCGAAATGATGCTCTTTGAGTCTTTGTTCTAAATTCCTTTGTTGCATTTCTAATTCTTCCTTTTCTCTTTTCAATGAATCAATATTATTTTGCAATTCTTTTAAATAATTTACTTTTTCATCATAATCAGATTTATATTTGTTAATAATACCTATCTCTAGTCTGTGAGCATCTGCGATTCGTTTATCCTTAAATGACCTAGTTTTATCATTATTTTTTCTAATCAAATCATTTAGTTGCTTAATACTATTTTTCAAATTGGTTATTATTTCATTTAGAATATCAAAGTTGAAGCTAACTTTTTGAGAAGGGTTATTTCTCTTTTCAGCTAACAGATTTTTTATTTTGCCTAGTTCTTTGTTAGCCTTATTTCTTTGTTGATTAAATGTACTATTTAAATTTAAGAATTCATTTTGAAACTCATTGTAGAATTGGCTTTTCTGCAACTCTATATTGGGTAGTTCATGCTGAGTAATATCTTCAAGAACCCCATCAATCTTATTTATTAAATTTCTAAGAACATCGCTAAAGTAGTCTCCCAATTCTCTTAATCTTTCTTCCGGAATTTTATTTTTACAAAACTCACATATAACAGGGCTTCTTCTATCTTTATGAATCTCATAACCAACCCTTAACCATTCTTTTAACTTTTCATCCAACTGTAACTCCGATAACAATTTCAATCCCTCTTCTGGAACTATAGTCTCAAATATTTTCTGTGCATCATTTATAATATTATTAATCCACTCAAAATCTGCTTTTACGTCAGAAATAAGATCTTTTGCCTCTTTTTCTCTTAAAGAATTTCTAAGTTGTAAAATCTCATCGTCACTAAGTGGCAATTCCTCTCCGCTTTTTAAAATATTTTCAACATCTGTAACAGTATAATTTATGTAGTCATTCGCACGACCGCTTTTAGGTTTAACATCATCAATTGTTCTTAAATTTTTTATAACTTCATCTCTTGCCTTCTCTAAAATTTTAGTTTTTTCTCTTGCCTTGTTTCCTTTTTCATTATTTTTCTTTTCTAATTCACGATTTTTTTCTACCAATTTTTTTATTATTCTTTCTAGCTCCTCTTTTTGTTCTATTTGTTCTTTGCCAATTATTAAAATAGGAGAGGCTTTCCCGGTACTCCAATCAAGATTTTCAGTTATAAAATCTTCATTAAAAACTCTTATAGTGTTTTTAATTGAATCCGGGACAGGATCGTTCTTTGATAACTTTAAAACAGTACGATCTGTTTCAATAATACAGATGGAATCGTTTTCTAATTCTAGGTTTCCTAACTCAACTTTTTCGAGGGCAGACAGGATTCTTGTAATCGTGGTTTTACCAGACCCGTTCCAACCATAAAAAGCATTATATTTCTTAAAATCAGGAATACTAGAGTTCCAATTAAAATCTTTGAAAATCGCCACTTTCTTAATTTGTTTAATTCTCTTAATCATAATTTCAGCTTTTATAAA
>CAZFVX010000132.1:0-2340 GCA_964522675.1 uncultured archaeon | reverse complement strand
CCAAAACAAATAGCTGAAAAAATTATTACATTGATCAAGAATCCAGAATTAAGGAGAAAAATGGGCGAAAAAAGCAGGCAACGTTTTTTAAAGTATTATACTAAAGATAGGTTTATAGAAAATTTAAGTGAAGTTTTTAAAGAAGTTTTTGAAATGGCTAAAAATTAAATTATGAACATAGGTAAAACATATAAAATATGTCAAATTTTAAATAAATTCTTTACTCTTTGTAAAAATGAAGGATATTGGTTTGCGATTAAAAAAGCTCTATGGGTAACGCGCAAGCTTTTTTACAGTCGAGGAGAATTTGTTATCATGAAAATAGATATTGAAAAAAATATAAGTAAGACTAATAGCATAATTAATGTTAAGTATGAATTTAAAAAATTAGAGCTAAAGGATGTTGTGCTCTTTAACCATTTAGTAAAAATAAGTAGAATAAAATTATTTTATAGACGTCTAAAAAATAATGAATATTGTTTTGTTACTTTGAAGAATGACAAAATTATTGGGTATGTATGGGTAACAAAAATGCCAGATAAAAATTTAGATGGATTTGAAGTAATTTTATTTAAGGAAGAAATGTGTCTTCATAATCTTTATATTTTACCAGAATATCGACGAGAAGAAATTGCTACCACATTGGTGTTATATGTTATCAACTATCTTAACCAATTTGGATGCAAATATTTAATCGCTTTAGTAGATAAAGAAAATGTAGCTTCACTTAAGTTATTTAAAAAATTGCAAGCAAAAGAAACTGAAAGAATTCCTTATAAATTTATTTTTTTTAAAAGGGTATTTTCTTCACAAAGGCTTAAATATTTAGCATGGCTACGTTAAACTAAAAGCAAATGATCTCAATAACTCAATTTAAGAAAGTATATGAAAAAAGTCCATTACTATTCAAAAGATTATTGGGTTATTTTTTAAGCCCAATTCCTCCTGAGTTTCTTTATGGGAAAAGTTTCCGCATATACAGAGCATTTTTAAAAAAATCCCAATGGTGGGACAAGAAAAAACTTGAAGAATATCAATTGCAACAATTACATAATATTATTAAATATTCATATGAAAATGTTCCGTATTATAAAAAAATTTTTGATGAGAGAGGAATAAAACCTAAAGATATTCAAACGTTTGACGATCTTGAAAAAATCCCTTTTCTCACTAAGGATATTATAAAAAAAAATTTTCATAAATTAATATCGCGTAAGTTTCCTCGTTATAAGATGGTATATGTTTCAACAGGAGGAACTTCTGGTAAACGTCTTTATTTTTTAGAACCTGCAGAAAGTTTTGCAATAGAATGGGCATTTATAACAACCATGTGGGAAAGAGTTGGTTTTAAACTTTCAGATATGCGGATTGTGGTGACAGATGTTCCTATTAAAGGGAAATTATGGGAGTTTGATTGTATCAAACGGGAATGGCGCTTTTCGCCTTTTCATCTTTCACAAAAAAATCTTCAAAAATATATAGAAAAATTTAGAGAAATTAATTGTCAATATATACATGGTTACCCTTCGTCATTGACGGTTTTAGCAAAGTTTATTCTGAATAATCAAATTTATAATTTACCTAAATTTAAAGCGGTACTTCTTGGATCTGAACCTGTTTTTTTGTGGCAAAAAGAGTTAATCAAAAAGGCATTTAATACAAGAGTATTCAGTTGGTATGGACAAACAGAAAAAGTAATTTTAGCTGGCGAGTGTGAAAAAAGTCAAATATATCATATTTTCCCAGAATATGGATATATTGAAGTAGTTAATTCTAATGGCAAAAGAGTTAGTCAAGAAGGAGAATTTGGAGAGCTTGTAGGTACTGGATTTTATAATTTTGCCATGCCATTTATTAGATATAAACCAGGTGATTGGGGCCAAGTTATAAATAAAACCTGTAAATGTGGACGCAATTATCCATTGCTTACGAAAATAGACGCTAAAAGAATTGTAAATATGATTGTAACCAAACATGGTCATTTGATATCTACTACAGCTCTAAATTTCCGTAACCCAAAAATTTTAAATAATGTAGAAAGATTTCAATTTTATCAGGAAAAGGAAGGGGAACTTATTTTAAAAATTGTGAAAGGGAAAAATTATAAAGCGGATGATACATTAAAAATAATGAATGAATTAAACAACCAAATTGGCCATGCTGTGGAGTTAAAAATTGTATTTGTGGACAAAATTCCCTTGACTGAACGAGGTAAACAAAAAATATTGGAACAAAAGCTAAATATTGAAAATTATTTGCAAATGTCAAAATAGTAAAGAACTTTCATGAAACAACTAATTATAGACCCAAAATCAGGCGAAATTAGAGTGGAAGAAGTGC
>CAZFVX010000131.1:0-2356 GCA_964522675.1 uncultured archaeon | reverse complement strand
AAATAGCTGAAAGATATAAATTAATAATTTGGGATTTTGATGGAACTATTGTTAACTTATATGTAGATTGGAAAGGATTAAAAAGGGAGCTTTTAGGTATAGGTGATTTCTATATCAAAATTAAAAAAGATTTATTTTTGAATGAACTTATATATTTAGGAGAACAGGATATTTCAAAAGATGCTAATTTTAAAGTCATAGAAAAATACGAACTAAAAGCAGATTTTTCTGTGAATGAAATTTCAGTAAGATTGATTGAAAAAATTCACAATTTTGAAGTTATACAGTATATTTTGAGCGATAATATGGATAAAACAATTAAGACAATTTTAAATAAACTCCAAATTTTAAATTTTTTTGAGTTAATAATAAGTAAAGAGTGTGTAAAAAGATTTAAGCCTAATCCTGAGGGGATGATAAAAGATATTGAAACACTACAATATTAATAAGAATCATGTTTTTATATATAGGAGATAGTTGGAAAGATAAGCTTATTACAGAGTGTAATGAACTAAATTTTATTTATCTAAAAGAATTAGTTATCTAAAAAATTGAAAGATGAAAAATGTCTAATGCTGTGTATTTTAATAGTTTTGTTAATTATATTAATTAAACTAATTTGGATGAACTATATAGTTTACTACTAAATAAGTTATTAAAAATTTTGAAGCCAGAGGTAGTGTAATGAAAATTTTTGTTACAGGAGGAGCAGGTTTTATAGGAAGTTGGATAGTAGAAAAGTTAGTTGAGAAGAAATATAAAATTACTATTTATGACAATTTTTCTACAGGTACTTTTGAAAATATTAGACATTTGGAAGGTAAGGTCAAAGTTATTGAAGGAGATATACTGGATTATAAATTTTTGGAAAGATCTATGAAAGGACATGATGTAGTAATTCATCACGCAGCCCAATTGGAGATCACCACTGCAATGAGTGATCCTGTAGAAGATGCAAAAATTAATATAATAGGAAGTCTCAATGTCTTAAAAGCTATGAAAAACTGTAGTATATCTAAAGGTATCTTTGCAAGTTCAGCCTGTGTATATGGAAATATAGATACATATTTAGTCAAAGAAAACGAAAAAAAAGAACCTAACTGGGAATATGGGGTAAGTAAACTTTCAGTTGAGCAATATTGTGATGTTTTTTGTAGGTATGAAGGGTTAAACATTGCAAATTTAAGATATTCTATAGTATATGGTGAAAGAGAATGGTATGGGAGAGTTTTGACAATATTTTTAAAAAGAGCTCTTGAAGGAAAAGAATTGGTAATATTTGGAGATGGATTAAGTGTAAGAGATTACATTCATGTAGAAGATGTGGCAGATATAAATTTGATGTTAGTAAAAAATAGCTGGAAAGGGCATTTAATTTTAAATGTAAGTTCAGGAAAAATGATAAGTATTAAAGATTTAGCATATTATGTTAAAAAAGTAGTTAAAGAGATAGATGGAAAGGAACTCGATATTATTCATGAAGATATTAAAGAAGGAAAGTTTTCAAAATATATTGAAGGAAGAATGAGACTCCCGCGAGAATTGCGAATTATGTCTCTTGATAATACAAAAGCTTATAAATTACTAGGTTGGGTTCCTAAAGTTGATTTAAAGGAAGGAATAAGGAGAGAATACAAATGGATAAAAGACAATCCCAAAAGATGGCAAAAGCTTTCTTATTAGAAAAGTTAGAAAAAATAGCGGAAATTTACAATATTCAGGAAGATTTTGATAAAGTTTTATTATGTTATAATTTAAAAACTATTTATAACTTTTTAATAGGAAAGAAAGTTTTAGAATTGGGAACATCTGGATTATCAAGCTTTTTGCTTGCTAATCTTGATAAGATAGAAGAATTACATATTGTTGATGCTAGCATAAAAAGAATAAATGAAACGAAAGAAATGTTAAATAGCTTTAAAAAATCTATAAAATTTTATAAAGAATTGTGGGAAGATTTTGAGTTTGTAGAGCAATATTATACTGATATCATTTGGATAAGAGGAATAGAACATATTAAAGAACCAAGTTTAATTTTAAAGAAAATAAAAAGAGCATTAGTACCTTCAGGTCGCTTACATATTATATTTCCTAATGCTTTTTCTTTTCATAGAAAATTGGGAGTTTATATGAACATTTTGGATGAACCTCACAATTTTACTGAAAGAGACTTAAAATATGGACATTATCATGTTTTCGACAGATTTAAATTAATTAGTATTTTGAATAATTCAGGATTTAGAGTTTATAATTGGGAAGGTATTATTTTAAAACCTTTACCCAACAATAAAATGATGGAACTTTATAAAGAAAATCCAAAATTAATAGACGCTTTATTTAAAATAGGAAAAGAATT
>CAZFVX010000130.1:0-2385 GCA_964522675.1 uncultured archaeon | reverse complement strand
TCATTCCAAAAAAATTAGTAAAAACTGTTACCATAGCTAAAAGTCCAAAATCTTCAGGTGCTAAAAGATTCGCTAAGATCGCCACAATCCCAAAGCGAATTAGCTGACGAACTACTTGAGAAATACCACGAAATAATATTCCTCGGGAGGTTTTTTGGGTTAAAGTAAATTCCTGTTCCATATTAAGCTTCTAAAAAGTTATTTGGGCTTTAATATATCTTCTATTTCTTTCCAGACAATCTCAGGAGTAATTAAGTTTAAACATTTTCTATCTGCACATTTAAACGCATAAGACCTTTCTTTAATATAACAGGGACGGCAAGAAACCGGCGCAGTAATAATTTTTATCTTTCCTTTCTCTCCTAAAGGTTTGTTTTTCTCTTCTGAGGTTGGACCAAAAATCGCTATTATCGGACAGCCAACTGCACTAGCAAGATGCATTAGACCACTATCATTGGATAAAAATAAATCACAAAGACGTATTATGGAAGCAGTTTGTCTTAGGGTAAACTTCCCTGCCACATTTATAATTCTATCGCCAAATTCCTTTACGAACTGCTCATTTAATTCTACTTCTCCCTTTCCTCCAAATAGTAAAACAAATACATTGGTCTTCCCTAAAATTATTGAGATTAACTTTTTAAAATATTCTAAAGGCCAACGCTTAAATTTCTGCTCTTCTCCACTACCAATATGCATTCCTATTACTATTTTATCTTTGATATTTAAAGAATTAAAGAGCCTCTCTCCTAGTTTCAATTCTCCATTTGTTAAATTTAGCTCCGGAAGCAAGTCCTCTTCATTTATTTTTATTCTTCCTAACTTTTGTAAGGGCCAGAAGTTTTCCTTTGTTTCATGCCTTCCACTAAAAAATCTTCCTTGATAGAGGCTTGGGGTAGCCCAATAACTAGCCCAGCTCAATAAGCTCAAAAGAACCCGGTAACCAATTCCTATATATCCCGGATATGTCTCAATTACCAAATCATAACCCTCTCTTTGTATCTCTCGCAAACATTTCCAGCTATTCCATTCATAAAACCAATGAGCAGGGTGAAATTTATCCACCAAACCACTATTTTCCAAAACTGCTTGAGCTAATTTACTACCAGAAAATATTATTTCCGCATTGGGATAGCTCTCTCGTATCTTTTTTAAAACTGGCAAATATAAAATTGTGTTCCCCACCCCATTAGCTGGTGCACTAATAATAAGTATTTTTTTAGGAATATGAAACCAAGAGGATAAATAAGCTTTAATTTGTCCAAGCTTAATTAAAACCGGAAAAAGCAATCTCTTTTTAATTATATTCATATTATGATTTCTTTTTTGCACCAATAATTAAAAAATCTCCCAATTGAGGAAATAATTTATTTAAAAATCTCCCTAAAATATTTTCACCTATTTTAGGCAAAGGATTCCAATATATTACCCGAAAGAAAATTTCAAAATTATTTCTTTCCAATAATCTTTTTACAGAGCGCCAACTAAAAGCATTTATATGAGTTTCATCATGGAGTTTGGAATGAAACTCTCTGGTCTCTTTAAATAATAGTCGCCGTACTCTCCATTTTACCGAATCATAAACAGGAACGGAAAGATAAATAATTCCCTCTTCTTTTAAAAATTCTCTGATTTTCTTTAAAGCAAGTTCAGGGTCTTCTAAGTGCTCTAAAACTTCGGTACAGATAACCACATCATATTTATGCTCCGACTGATATTGAAATAAATCAGCTTGCCTAACATTAAGATTCAATCTTCGGGCTCTTTCTACAAATTGAGGGACTAGGTCTATTCCTTCAATATCTTCAAATCCGAGATGAAAAAGTAAGGTCAAATTTAACCCTGAAGCACAGCCAATATCTAAGATTTTTAAATCAGTAGGAAGCTGGGAGAAAAAATCTAAAAAAGTCAAAAGCCTCTTCCGATTATGAGGTAATACCAAAATATTTCTACCCAAATTTCTTATCTCTCCATACTGTTCCCATTTCTTATTATTCTGTTTTTGATTCATTTTAAATAACCTAAAGCTTTTAATTTTCTTTTTACCTCTTCACTTAATTGTGGAGCATTCTTTTTTTGCTTAGAAAAAATAAATATCCTCTGGAAAACCTTCTTTGGTTTTATTAATAAATCTGACGAGTTTTTTTTAATAATTTTTTTTTCTTTTAACTCATTATCAGAGATTTGATAAATTTCATATTCTCCATTGTCTCTCAAAATAATTTTATAATTAGAGGTTATCCAAGCTAAAGAATTGTAAAGAAATCTTTTTTGAAAATAGTAATGATATCTTTTATACCGTTCAGCCAATAATAAAGAGGGAGGATGTCCTATCTTCCATTCACAATCATTATTTAAAAGACAGGCTAAACAATAATAATAAAT
>CAZFVX010000129.1:0-2417 GCA_964522675.1 uncultured archaeon | reverse complement strand
CTCCATTACCTGAAAAACTCCAGCTGGATTTTCCTTCTGGAACACTTGTTAAAGACGAAATTACTGGAGCAAAGTTTAAAGTAAAATAAAAGTATGGGTGACAACAGAAAATACACCACAGCAAAAGGATGAGTCCAAAACCCGGTTTGGTTTTCATGTTGGAATGAATAAGATTAAGACCTCATAAAGAAAACAAAAAGGAGGCAGAAAAATGAAAAAGGTAACATTATGTGTAGTATTAATTGTGTTGATGAGTATATCTTTAAATAGTGAGGACATTAAAGAAGAATTTGTTAAAAAGGGTTGGGAAAATGCTTTAATACAAATAAAGAGTGCAGAGGTTCATTATGAGATAAAAAGTAAAAGGACTGGAAAAACTATAAGAAATTGTTTCTGGAGATATAAAAATAAGAAAGAAAGATTGGACGTAATTTTTTTAGATGAAAAAGGGAATATAGAAAAGAGAATATGTTTAATAGGTAAAGAAGGTAAAACAATTATGTTTTCACCAATTGGAGATGAAAGTAAAGAAAAGAAAATTGAAGGAGTGGTTGGGATTTACAATAATTATACTTATTTTCATTCTTATATGCCACCATCAGAAATTCTTTTTCGTATTCCTTTTTTTACAGATACAATAGAAGAAGCAATACAGAAAAGTAAACTTATTGATATAACTTCAACAAGTTTTAAAATATTTATTCCTGAAACATATGGAATTTATTGGGAAATTTTCCTTTCCAAAAATAATTTTCTTCCTCAAAAAATAATTATAAATTTCACAAAAGACAAAAAACATAAGATGATTTATGAAATTTATTATAAAGAAATAGAAAAAACATATTTTCCCGAGAAAGTTGAATATACTGAAATAAAAGAAGAAGGAAAGAATTTTACAGTGATTACTTATGAAAATATCAAAATTAATAAAGATATAGATGAAGAAATATTTAACCCAAAGTTTTCAAAAGGAACAATAGTTTCAGATACGACAATAGGGATAACCTATGAAATTAAATGAAGAAAGAGCAGGCATTATTTTTACCTGGAATATTATATAGGAAGACAAAGAACTATGAAAAAATGAAAAAAGTGTGAAAGGATGAGTTCAAAACCCGGTTTGGTTTTCATGTTGAAATGAGTAAAAAGGAGGTAAGAATGAAAAGGGAAATAGTATTTATACTCATTTTTATCAATATTTTGATGAGTAACACTCTTAGAGCTCAGAATAAAGAAATTTTGGAGTTTATTGCAAAAGGAATTGAATATAACAATAGTTTAATTAAAACAGTGAAAGTGAATTTTAAAATTCTATTTCCAGAGGTTCCCACATTCTATCATGAGAAGACATGGTTCCAAAAAGAAAACAAGGAATTTCTTGAGGAGAAATCTTTTAAAAATGGGATACTTAAACATCACGGAGTAAAAGTATATGATGGAAAAAACACTTATACTCTTTTATATTCTCAACACCCCAAAATTCCTGACAGTGGAGTTATTTACGAAGGAAGAGCTCCTGAATTTGGTTTTACATGGCAAAATTTATATAAAAGAATATGGTGGAAGGATATTTCTCATAGATTACTTTGTGATGAAATTTTACTATTAAAGAAAGAGATACAAAATGGCGAAAAAATATTTATAATTCATGGAAGAGACAAAGAATTAGGAGTAAGTTATAAAATCTGGATTGTTCCTGAAAAAAGTTTCAGATTTGACAAGATACAACTTTTTGACAGGGAAAATAAATTAACTCTGGAATATTCTTCAATTGAATTAAAAAAATTCTCTAATGATATATGGTACCCAATAAAAGCTATAGTGAAAGACCCTGATACAGGGAAAGTAAAAGAAGTGATTGCAAGTAATATAGAAATAAATGTGCCAATTGCAGATAATATTTTTAATTTGCAATATAAAAAAGGAACTGATATTTGGGATGATAGAACAAAAATTGGATTTACAATAAAATAAATGTTTAAAAAATGAGAAAAATATGACAAAGAAACAGAATATGAGAAAAAACACAAATGTAGTAGGTAATATAAATAAAAGGAATTTCGGAAAACAAAAACTATTTAACAGCAAAAGAAGTGGAAAATCTATTGGGCAATCTTGTGGAAACGTGTTTCCTTGTAGAAAAAGTAGTCATTATTGTCGAATTGCTTGTACACCAGTAGGTTCTTCTTGTGAAAGCTGTAAAGGTTCTGGACTTCATTATATTTGTTCAAATGAAGGTCCTTTTGGGTCTACATGTACCCCAGGGATTGAGGAAGAAGGATGTGGCCAGAGGTATAAAGGACATTGTGTATTTCCAAGGACATGCTATCAAGAAGAATATTTGGATGAATGGTGTGATAGGGAAAATGCAACTGGGACTCCTTGTCCCACTCTATAAATTTAAAAAATTGAAAAAA
>CAZFVX010000128.1:0-2436 GCA_964522675.1 uncultured archaeon | reverse complement strand
TTAGATTTGCTTATGAAACATTTAAGAATAAATATAAGAAAATTTCAAAAGGAATTAAGAAGATGTATGATGAAATAATGCTATCAAATGATTTTAACAAAATTAAGAGATTATACCCTAAGTTTTTTGGATATATTCAGAAATCAAAAAGAGCTAAGGAGAAATGGGAATGATAAAATGTCCATGCTACAAATCATTGCACTCCGATGTTCATCCTGCTAATGTTTGCAGATATTTTTGTCCAAAAATAAATGGGGGTAAAAGAAATGAAAAAATTAAGCAAAGTAAAAAGACTTAACTTAGTTAAGGAATTTATAAAAAAGAAAAGACTTTCAATAGAATTTAAAAAATTTTATGCAAATAAGCTTGGAATAAAAGATAATTTGAGAGGAATTAGTTTAGATGAAATACTCTAATTCCTTTCATTTTTAGGTGATACAAAATGAAGTATTATGTGGTAAAAATAACATATTCAAATGAAGTTGCAAAGAAAATACTAACTGAAACTGCATATAGGTTAGTATTTATGACTACAGGAAATATTGATAGAAACAATATTGAAATAATATATAAAGAAGCAAAAGAGACCCTTGATAATAAGCTGGAGTTTACAATACCAAATCCAGAAAGGTATACAATGCCATAGGTGAAAAACATGACATACTATGACATTTCAGAATTGTGGAATTTTAAAGAGTGTGAAGAAGAGATAAGAGAATTTATAGAATCTTGGGAATTGGTGAAAGAGGAATGAAACCAAATAAAGAAATCATAAGCATAATTGAAGAAATATTTGAAAGGTATAACTACCGAAAAGATATAGAAAATGGTTTAAGAAATTTAGGATTTGAAATATGGGCTTTAATAGATGAAAATCCAGACGAACAAATTTGGGCTTATGATATTGGAACTCCAAATGGTCAAATCTTACTTCTAATTAACTGGATTGACTGCTTTGCATGGATTTATGAAAAAATTAAGAAAATAGATTTAAGATGATACATATTTGCCCAAAATGTGGAACTGGACTCATAACTTCATTTAACCATTTTTGGCTAATTCAATATTGTCCAAAATGTGATTATTCTATTAAAAGAGAGAGAATTGAAAAAACTGCTGAGTGGGAAAAATGAAGTTTGTATGTCATGAATGTGGTGAAAAAGTAGAAAAATGTTTTCAATGTGGAAAAAAAATACGAGGAGATTGGAGATTTGGCAAGAAGAAAGTTGGAGGAGTTTATTTATGTAGCAAGGAATGTGAGAGAGAATGGCAAGCAATAATGGAAGAATATTTTAAAGGAGGAAAGAAAAATGAAAATCAAAAAAATCCTTAAAGAAATAATTAAAAAAATCGATGAAAATGAATACTATATTAATCCTTATTACAGAGATTTAAACTTTGATGTTTCTTATGATGATGTAAATAACACTATTAATGTATTTATTTACACAAAATTTGTAAAACTGCCAAAGAGACATTATTGTGAAATTATAAAACAAATTTTCGAAGCCGATAGTGTTAATTTTATTCAAAAAATGGGAGAAGACCCTGCTTTTTGGGCAATTGAGTATAAATTAAGGAGGAAGAAAAATGAAAATTAAAACATTAATTGAGAAAGGAATTACAGATAATATAGTTTCAACAATTGCAATATTTAAATTCCCAAAGGAATTAAGAAATGAAAAAATAATCAAACTTGAAATTAATGAAAGAGAAGTTAAATTCTTTAAAAGGAATGGATTGACTGTTGAACTACCAATTTTGTATTTGGATTGGTTCGATGAAAACATAGTTGAAGAATCCATTAATGTAAAATTCGAGAAATCAATTTATTCGTTTGAGCTTATAAAGAAAGTAATCAAAATTGCTGAATCTTTAGGATATTATGAACCTGAATTTTGGGAAAGTGATATTGAAGATATGCCCTTGCTTATAACTTTTGGAGCGAGAGAACTTGGGGTTATAGTTGCTCCAAAATTAATTGGGGAAGAAAAATGAAACCCGAACTTGAATTATTAATAAAACAACGTGCGATTAGAATACTTGAAACTATTGAAGAAGAAAAAGATTCTCTTTTAGGAAGGAAAATAGCTTTTATTGAAAATAAATTGATTGATTTCCTTGAAGATTTGGCAGAACTTGAAACAGAAAAAGATACAATTCTTTTAAATTTGTTGGAGGAAGAAAATGAAAGATGAATTTAACAATTTGATTAACAGGGTGAATATTCTAACAAGACAAGTTGAGACTAAAGAAAAGCTTTTTAATACGAAATTTTCAGAAAAGTTGCTTAAAAAAATTAGAAAATTATCAATAGAAATTGCAAAACTTTCAGCCCACGAATTTGAAAAAAATAATTGGTGGGGAAATGATACAGAATTAGGAAATTTACCTCTTGATATACAAGAGAAATTAACCAAATTTGTTGATTGGTTT
>CAZFVX010000127.1:0-2506 GCA_964522675.1 uncultured archaeon | reverse complement strand
TTCCATTCAACAAAACCATCATTTGAAAATGGCAAACCCCTCAAATCTTCAGGATTTATCTGAGATAATCTAAAATCAACATAAACAAAATATTTATTTGGATTATTAATAATTTCCCTCTTCTTTTCAAAAGAGAATTCATTCCATTCAATAAATTCTTTACCTAATTCTTTTGCCTTCTTTTTACCAAATTCTTTTATCGTATATGATTTACCAATACCTGTCCTTCCAAGCACACAAACAGCCCTTTTAACCTTATAGTTTTCCTCTAAAACCTTTTTTAATTCGTTGTGGTTTATCTCCATCATTTTTATTTACCCCCTATTATATATAATACAAAAGTAACGCTTTTAGAGATTATGAATTATTATGCTTTTTTCATCTTTCAAACTTTCCAATTTTTCCATAACTTCTTTACTTTCTTTAATCCATTCTTCTAAATCTAAAAATTCCACTTTAACTTTTTTCTTGTATATTTTTATAGTATTATACCCACTTTCAAATATCAAATAATCATTATTGCATTCTTCTATGTAGTCTATATAAAAATAATCGCCTAAAACATCGAGAGCATATTTAACAAAACCTTTATCTTCCCATTCGAGCCACCTTGATAATATATCAATATCAACCTGAAAAACAGGTGGAAAATCGAATTTTTCATCAAAATCTATTTTTCCTGTTTTTATATCAACATAAATACAAAGATTACATCTTATATAATTACCATCCATACCACAAATTCTTAAATTATGTTTACCATCAAGATAAACTAAAATAATTTCGTCTTTTATTATTTCTATTTTAAATTTATTATCCCCTTCACCATAAACCTCATTTGTTATAGTTTCTTTCAAATCTTCCCAAAACATTTCTGATAAAAATTCTATGTTTTTATTAACCCATTCCTCAAAATCTTCCTTTATATTTTCTTCTTGTTTTCTCCATTCATATTCATTTTCGCAAAACTCATTAAATAAATCGTAAGGTTCATATCTTCCTATAAAATAACTCCTTAAAAATTCTTTTAGATAATATACCTTATCGTATTTCATTTTTACATTTTTCTATTTCTTTAAGTAATTTTTCTATTTCTTTAAGATGTTCCTTAAAATTAGGATTATCAATAATATGTTTAATGTTTTTATTATAATAGTTACTCAATAAGTAACTATTTACACCTATTAGTTTATCTTTTGTTAAAATAATTATTGATATACCACTATCCACACACCTTTTTATAGCCTTTATCCTTTCTTTATTTGCTTCAATAAAATCTTTTAGATATTTAGATTTAATATTTTTTTCTTTTGATAATTTTATAATAAGTTCCATTTCACAGACATTTAACCAATCACTTGTATACTTCTTTAATTTAGTAAAGTAATCTTTGCCGAATTTTTTGTATAACATAAATTTAAATGTAAAAAACAAATATTTACCGATTTCATTTATTTTATATTTCCTATAATGAATAGCATAATTTAATGTATTAAGATGTTTCCAAAACAAATCATTATAATGATATTTCCCATCGTAAAAACTTTCTTTATATTCTTCAAATTTGCTATTTATTAATGTATTATAGTCAATTTTATTAAACCATAATACCACCTTTCTTTTTTTACTTAATGTATTATTCAAATTATGTAAAGCAATTAATTGTTTTTCTTTATCGTATTTCATTTTACAATTTTATTAACTTTTTCAAATCCTCTCCAATCATCTTTTTTAATTTTTGTTTTTCTGCAATTCTTTAATTATTTCCTCTTTAATAGCATTTTTTATAATTTCGGTTTCTTTAAATTCCTTTATTATCTTTTGCTGTTCTTTTAAAAATTCAATCCTTTCAGCCCTTGCCTTGCTAAATCTCTTTTTTTGCATTCCTTCCAATAATTTAAGTTCTTCTTCATTTATTTTTTCTTGCTTTAGTATTGTTTTTAATTCGTGAAATTTATAAGCATTTTGACTTCCCCACCTATAAGAAGTAACAAAATTCAAAAATATAATTTTATCCCCATTTCGTTTTAGATAATGCAAAACATTACTTTTATGCCTTGCTGTTGTAACGCTGTAACTATCGTTATTAAATAAATAAAATATTCCTTTTTCTGTAACCATCCTTTTTGCTATCGGAAAGTGAAAACCATAAGAATATATTGTATTGTCTGCTATAAACATAGTCTCATTATAGTTTTCTCCTTTTGTTGCCCCACAAGAAAACTCATAAGCCAAACCATTGTTACTATATCTCATTTATCCATCACCCCCCAATATTTTTTCTATCTCTTTCTCTTTGTAAAAGTAATAATGTAAACCCATCTACTGACATAAAATACTTTTTGTTTCTAAATATATTACCTTCCTTCCCCAATTTTGCAATTTCTTTAAGAAAATCTTCAGTTTCTCTTATATCTTTTAATTTCTTTTTTAGTAAAGTTTTTCCAAACCTATCTTTAAATTCAAGCAATATTTCTTTCCTTTTTATTTCCATTTTAAGCACCAC
>CAZFVX010000126.1:0-2511 GCA_964522675.1 uncultured archaeon | reverse complement strand
GGAGAAATAGGAAATGATATTAAAGAAGGAAAACCAAGTATTTTATTTGCTCATGCACTTTCAAAGGCAAACCCAGAAGAAAAAGAAAAATTAATTGAAATAATGGCAAAGCCAAGAGAGGAAACAAAAAAAGAAGATGTTGAATGGGTTATAAATTTGTACAAGAAATACGGAACAATAGAATATGCTCAAAAATTTGCTGAGAAATTGATGGAAGAAGGGTTAAAAATAATTGAAGAATTGCCTTTTGAAAAAAAGGACATAATCAGGGAAATTGCAAATTTTATAATTAGTAGAACAAAATGATTTTATGATAAGGATTTCTGTACCAGGAAAAGTTCACTTAATAGGAGAGCATTCTGTTGTTTATGGCGAACCTGCAATAATAGGGGCAATAAGTCTTTATTCAAAAATCAAGGCAGAAAAAAATAAAAAAATAAAGATTATTGCAAACAATTTAAAAAGAAAGGAAACTTTTTCTTTAGAAGAAATCTTAACTTTTACAAAAGAATTAAATAGTTTATGGGAAAGGGGGTTCAAGAAAAAAGATTTTTTAGAACTACATAAAGTAATGAATAAAGATAAATTAAATACAGTAAAATCAGCAATAGGCAAAACATTGGAAATATTAAAAATAAACTTTGGTTTAAAATTAGAAATAAATTCAGAAATTCCAATAGGTTCTGGTTTGGGTTCTTCTGCTTCTTTGTCTGTAGGAATTCCCGCCGCTATAGCAAAAATTTATGAGAAAGATTTAACTAAAGAAGAAATAAATAAAATTGCTTATGAAATTGAAAAATTTAATCATGGAACACCTTCTGGCGGAGATAATTCAACATGTTGCTTTGGTGGTTTAATTTGGTTTAAAAGGGGAAATCCAAACCAAATTTTATCTTTAAGAAAAGAAATCCCATACGAATTAAAGAACTTCCTTTTAGTTTACACGGAAAAACCTAAAAAAACAACAGGAGAGTTAGTTAGTTTAGTTAGAAATTTAAAGCCGGAATATAGAGAACCAAGGATAAAAGAGTTAGGTAAATTAACCCGTGAGATGAGAAAGGTTTTAAAGAAAAAAGACTTTGAAAAAATGAAAAAAATAATGAATAAGGCACAAAAAATTTTATCAGAATTGGGAGTTTCAACCAAAAAAATTGATTTAATTCATAAAAAAGTTAAAGAGATCGGCGGTTCTGCAAAACTCTCGGGAGCGGGCGGAGGAGGGATAATGATTTGCTATCACGAAAATAAAGAAAAATTAGAAAATTTAATTAAAGATTTAGGATTTAAATATATGGAAACTGAGTTAGGGGTCAAATCAATATTTTAAAGATGTTAAAACTTTTTCTTTTCCTTGGCCACCACTTTTTCGTTTTATTATAATTTCGCCAATTTCTTTAGTATTTTTTGGATGTGTTCCACCACAAGGAATTTCTATTTCCCCCGCCTTCCAATACCACCACCCAGGTTTATTTGGATCTTCCCACCTCTTTATCTCATATCCTTTTGAAATAAATTCATTTACCAATCTTTCAACTTCTTTTAATTTTTCAGGGTCAAATGAATCTGGATATTCATAAACACTGCTGTCATGTTTTTCATTTACATGCGTTCCAACTAATTTAAGTTTGCCAAAAACCTTAAAAAGAAAATGTTCCATAATATGTGATGCTGCATGCAATTTCATTATTTTATATCTTCTATCCCAGTCAATTTTTCCAACTATTTTATCTCCCTCTTTAAAATCCGGTTCTCCCTCAATTATATGAAATATACTTTTTTTATTTTCATCATACCGTGTATCAATCACTCTTGTTTGATTAAGATAACCTGTATCTCCAACTTGACCACCACTTTCTGGATAAAAACATGTTCTATTCAATATAACATATTTCCCATTCATTATTTTTTCTACTATTGCTTCGAATTCTTTCATGTAAGGATCTTTCATAAAAAGTTTTTCTGTCATTTTATTACACCTTATTTATTTTTATTTAAATATCCTTTTAATTGTATAATTCATTAGAATTTAGAATAAGAAAATTAGAGATTGTTATATAAATCTTCAACCGTCTTCCTTATCCGATTTCTAATTTCTCTAACTTCTTTTATATTTTTATCTAAAAGTTTTTCTATTTCCCAAATCTCTGTTTTAAATAAATATTTAGATGTATATTTTTTAATAACTTAGAATCCGTTACAATTATTTTATCTACTCTTTCCATCATTTCTTTTGTAAGTTTTTTTGGTTTTTGTTTACTTGCCTTTACAAACAAATAAAATAAGTTTCTTTTCCATTTAAATTATTATTTTTCAAATTTTTTATAAGGTGGACAATAAAATCCACATAAGGAACAGAATGCATTTTCAGTTAAACCAAAATAAACCAAAAAGTTTAAAAATCTAATTCTTAATTTTAAAACAACATGTTCAATTTTATTGGTTATGAACAAAATCCGAATAAAAAATCAACCAAAGATTTAATTATTGATATCCTTTCCTATTCTTGGCCAT
>CAZFVX010000125.1:0-2512 GCA_964522675.1 uncultured archaeon | reverse complement strand
TATACATAATTTTCTTTTTAACGATGTTTGGTTATAAAATAGTTGCTTACTTTTTACCAATTCAAATGCAAATCTTAGGACTTTCTTCTTTAGAAATAGGTTCAGTTTATTTTATTTTTTCTGTTTTAACCTTTATTACGGGAATTTTAATTGGGTTCATTTCTGATAAGATTGGAAGAAAATTATTAATTGGTTTAGGTATTTTAGGTTATTCTCTTTGCCTTTTTGCCTTTTCTCTCGCAAAAGATTTTTTAGGATTTGCTCTCATATTTGCTTCCTTAGGTATTTCCTCATCATTTTTTTGGATAACGGGATTTTCTTATCTATTAGATAATGCGAAAAGGGAAAGGGAAGCAAGTTATATTGCAAAATTTAGAATTTCTCATTGGCTTGGTCCCGCTTTTGCACCTTTAATTGGTGGTATTATCATAAATAATTTTGGTTTTAATTTTTCTTTTAAATTATCTTCTCTCATTGCATTTTCTTCCTTGATAATTTCAATTTTTCTTTTAAAAGAAAGTAAAATTTTTAAAAGGCATTCCCACCATAAAATAAGGCTTTTTGAGTATAAAAATATAATTAAAACAAAGGATTTTGGTATAATTGGGCTTGCTGGAATTATTCAAATTTTTACATTAACAATATTTTCAATATTCATGCCTCTTTATTTTAAATCACTTGGTTTTTCATCTTTCTTAATAGGTTTAGCGATAACAATAATTTGTGTTTCAATTAGTTTAGCAGAAATTCCAATGGCTAAAATAATCGATTCTATTGGAAGAAAATTACCTTTATCCTCTGGTTTATTTTTAAATGGAATTGGGACTTTATTTTTTACTACAACGCCATTTTATTCTTTATTAGTGGGTTATAGGGTTGCGGGAGCAATAGGAGAATCTTTAACTGATTTAGGAGCCACGGCATCTTTGGGGGATATAACGCCAAAAAGGGATGATGGTGGGGTTTACGGAGTATATGAATCTTTATCAAAAATTGGTTCTTTCTCGGGTTCGTTAATTGGTGGAATAGTAGTTAATATTTTTGGTTTATCTTCGGTTTTCCTTTTAGCCGCCTTTTTGAACATTTTAGGTGGTTTAATAACTATTTTTTCTGAAAAATCTGAAGAAAAAAGAGAATTTTTCGAAGTGAAAAATATTTTTATGAGACATTATCTTTATCATAAAAGAAAACATTATTGAAATATATATTTTTTATAATATAAATATTTAAAAATAATAAAATTAATTACTATTAAATAGTAAATTGGTGATAATATGAATTTAGAATCTGATGAAATAATGGAAATATTATATGAGTCATCTATAACACCTGGAGATATTTATTTAACTCTTGAAAATAAACGGATTAATGGAAATTTTCTTTCAGAAGAAGAAAGAGAAAAAATTTATGAAAGTATAGAAAAAATGCTTTCTGGAAAAGAAAGTAGACTTAAAATCTCTTCTCTCCCTCAAGGTTTTTATTCTGACAATAGATATATAGTAGAAGGTATTTTTAGGAAAAAAATATGGTTCTCTGGTGGTGGAAGTAGAGTGTATTACTCAAATTTAATTCCATGGGTTTATGGAAGAATAGAAGGTTTGAAAGGAGATGAAGATTCATTAATGAACATTTCTAGTGAAATATTTGAAGTAATCCCCCCTTATAAAGTGGGTTTAACAGCAGTAATACGCCCTACATTTTTTGATTCCAGAACTGCATTTTTTCCAGATGAGATTAAAATTAATGGAGAATTATATAGTGGTGTTGGGGTTAAAGGATGTCAAATAATAGATGGAAAACCATATAGAACAGGATTTGGTTTAGGTACTCCTTATGGAATAGAAGGTGGAATGATAAAGAAAGAGTCAGGAAGAGCATTAAAATTATGGGAAAGATTAAAAGAAGCTGGGAAGATTAATCCATATTTACTAAAAGAATTAGAGATAGGAACAATATCGATAAATGGAACTGAATACAAACTTACTCTTTTATCAAGGGCTTTAAAAAGTAATATAGAATTTGGTGTTTTGTTTTATGAAAATAACTCAGAAAAGATTTTCTCATGTATAGAAGGATATATGAATAAAACTGAATTCATAAATCATTTAATTGAAAATATGGGTAAAGAGATTGCTCAGTGGTTAAGCGCAAACGTAATTCATATGAATCCGCATGAACAAAATTGGATACTTCCTGGTCAGTTAAAAGATCTATCAGATACAGTTTATGTGAAAGAAAAAAATAAGCGAAGATTAAAAAATTATATTGCAGATTTTGCAGGAAACACTGGTCGTATTTTAACTATTATTTCAAAAAAATATTCAGTAGATTTAAATCCATTTTCTGAGGGATTTGCCTCTATATATGGGAAGAAAATAAATTTAGAAAAAGATTTAAGAAATGAATTATATAAAATAATGAAGAAAAGTTATTTTAAACAACTAAACTAGTTTAGTTTTTGTTCAAAACTAAATTTTTATTTTCTAAATTTAATAAATTAATATGCTTGAAA
>CAZFVX010000124.1:0-2515 GCA_964522675.1 uncultured archaeon | reverse complement strand
AAAAATTAAATAAGTAGCCCAACGAATAATTTCTTTTAAATTTTTTACCATTTTTTTATTTTTACTTTCTTTTCAAAAAAATTTCAAGCTAAATAAAATTAGATTTTCCAAAAAGATGTTTGACGAGTTCGGTAAAGTAAATTATCTATTTTAGAAAATCGAGCTAATGTCATTAAATACAGAAGTTTCAAGTAATCTTTAAAAATTGCCTCACAAAAATGAGGATAATCATTTTTATACCGTTTAATAACTTTGATTTTTTCTAATGTTCTACTAATCCTTTGACGACGAACCTTTTCATAATCTCGATAAATAGAAGGAATACGAAATTTGACTAAATATTCAGATAGGTTATAAAATTTCCCAATTTTTCCTATTTTTAACCAAAGATCATAATCACAAACTCCTGGAACTTTCTCATCATATCCTTTTAGTTTTAAAGCAATATCTTTGTAGAAAATTACACTTGAATGAACAAAGGGGTTGCGAAATAAAATATACTGACGAATCTCTCCATCCTCTTTGGGACATAAAAATCGATAAATTTCTTGGCTTGCTTCATCAATGGCAATTGCCCCACTCCCCACTAAAAAATATTCTCTATTGTTTTCTAAAAATTCAATTTGTTTTTGAAGTTTGTCTTTATCTGCCCAAATATCATCATCATCAATCCTAGCAATATATTTTCCTCGAGCTATTTTTAATCCTTTATTTAAGGACTTCGGGAAACCTAATTTTTCCTGATTTTCCAAAATTTTAATTCTTTTATCTTTTTTAAAATAATTTAGAATAATTTCTTTAGTTTTTTGACTAATTGGAGGATCGATAATAATTATTAATTCCCAATTTTGAAAACTTTGAGAAATGACACTTTCAAGTGCTTCTGGTAAATAAACAGCTTTTCTATAAATTGGTAAAAGAATACTCAATTGGGGCATTTTTATTTTGCTTTTGATAATAATTCTTCATATACCTTTTCGTACTGACGAGCCATTTTCTCAGCAGTAAAATATTTTTCAAATCGAATATAAGCGTTTTTTGCCATTTCTGATGCAAAATCAGGATTCTCATACATTTTAACAATTGCTTCTGCTAAAGCCTCTGGATCTTTTGGAGAAATTAAAATTCCTGAAACGCCATCTTCAATTATTTCTGGAATTCCCCCTACTTTTGTAGCCACAATTGGCACACCAAAAAACATTGCTTCTAATAAAACTGCTGGCAATCCTTCTGTAAGAGAAGATAGAACCATCAGGTTAAAAATAGAATAGGCTTCACTCACATTCTCTATAAAATCGTAGAATATCACATTATTTTGAAGTTTCAAAAATTTAACTCTTCTTTCTAACTCATTCTTCTGGGGGCCCTTGCCAATAATTAAGAATTTTACATTTGGAATCTTCTGAATAACTATTTTAGCTGCTTCGATAAGCGTTGAAATTCCTTTTCTAGGTTTTAGGGTGGCTAAGGTTCCTACTATGAATTCGTTAGGTTTTAAACCAAATTTTTCCAAAATTTTCTTTCTGTTAATATTCTTTTTTTGAAAAGATTTTTCATCAATAGTACTGTAAATAACTCTTATTTTATTTTTAGGAAAATGAAGTTTTAAAAGACCATTTTTTGCATCGTTAGAAATCGCTACAATCACATCTTCACAAAAATAACTGAATAAACAACGCAAAAAATTCATAATCGATCCAATAAAAAAACCATAATCTAAAATAATGTCTTGAGTAGGATTATGTAATACGGTAGCTAAGATTCCTTTACATTTTGAAATTTTACCGGCAATACCTCCATAAATTTCTGGTCTGAAACCAAAATTATGTAAAATATCAATCTTTTCCTTTTTTAAGATGCGATAAAGTTGAAACAATGCTAAAAAGTTAAAAAAAGAACCCATATAAAGTTCTATAACTTTAATGTTTGATTCTGTCGCTCTTTTTTTTGCAAAAGTTTCTGCCTTTCTCATACTACAAATTATAGGTTCGAATCTTGAACGATCTAAAGAATTGGCAAGATTTAAAACACCTTTTCCGGGACTTACATTGTTTAGGGTAGGTAGTAAAAAAAGAATTTTTATTTTTTTCTCTTTCATCTTTTTAAAATTCTCAAAATTTTATGTTTTAAAATAGCTAAGGAATGAGATTGATACAATTTTGGAAAAAATAAACTTATTAAATAGTAAAATAAAGTTATCGGGCTTGGTTTTAATTTAAAAGATTTCAAAAGAAATTCCCTTCCTTTCTTTACAATCCCCACTCTACAACAATATTTACCAATATAAAAGTATAGCCAGCCCACAGCATGGTTTCCTATCTTTTTGTAAATAGCTAAATTTTTCCTTAAAAAATAATCTATATCTTTCAAAAGCCATTGTTGATTATAAACGGCATAGGTAGAAAGATTCTTCCCTTTTTGAGAGGGATAATGATAATAAATTCGCAAAATTTCAGGCACAAAACCCCATTTTCGATTTCTTAAAGCTCTAAGCGAAAGATCTACATCCTCCAGC
>CAZFVX010000123.1:0-2542 GCA_964522675.1 uncultured archaeon | reverse complement strand
CAGACTGAAGTTTTAAAATATTTTTTATATTCGCCGATTTTGTAACAAATAAAACTTTATGGATATTTTGTTTTTCAAACATTTCTATTATAAATTTAGAAAACGGAGGATTTAAATGTTCACCCATCAGAGAATCTGCAATTTCTCCTGTATTTAACAATTCTGGAGTTTTTACATTATTAAGAAAAACCTCTGCATGTTTTTTGATTTTTTCATAATCTTTAAAAGCAGGAGTTATACCTTCGGGTCTAAATCTAAATGTTCCTTTGAGGTAACACCATGCACAATCAAAATAACATCCATAAGCCCATTTCAATTCAAGAAAATGAGGACAAACGACGTCAGTTGGTCTCTCAGGAAAAGGAGTTTTGTCAAATCTTTTAATTATCGAACCATCATTAATTTTCTGAATATATAAACTTATTTGATTTTTGAGATCTTGATAATGTCTCCAGTGTATTCTTATATTTTCTTTGTAACTTGAAGGGTATAAAAAAATTTCTTTTGTCTTATGATTTTTATACTTTTTTGCTTTTATTTTATTCTTAAGAATAAGTGCATTTAAATTTTTTGTAAAATCAGATTTTTTCCATACCATGAAATTATTTAACACCATTTCTAACCAGCATTCCTCCTTTTCAATCCCGGGATATTTAACTACGAGGTTAAGTATTTCTTCTTTTATATTTTTCTTAGGTTTCGCAAGTTCTATTGCTTTATTTTCAAACAATGTGCCTTTAAAGGAACTCTCTGCCATAGTTTTAAAATATGAATCATGCATTATATCATTCATTAACAATAAGGCATCTTTATGTCGTGAGCAAAAAACAATATAATATTTTGTTCTTTTCCCGAATTTTTCTCTCACAGGACAATATCCCACAAATGGTAAATACTTTCTAAGTTGATTTGAATAAAGTTTCATAATTTTTTCTTCTTTTTCTTTTGCAGGTATATCACGCCACATTATTTGTTTCCATTCATCGGTGCCTAATATTTTGGTTAGATTTTCATTTAATTTGTGTGTTCTTTGGGTTCTTCTATTATTTTTAATTGCTTGCCATGTGGCATATCTATGAAGTGTTGGCATGCTGAAATTAATGATCAATTCTGTGCTATATTTCTTGCTTCTTTTAAGATATTCTTCTATTATTTCAAACCAACATCCTTTTAAACCAAAAGGATCTAAATAAATTAAAAGGGTGTAATCTTTATTCCTAACATGATCAATAAAGACTCTTAATAGTTTTTCAGCGTCTCCATCAATTGGTAATGCGGTTTTCTTTTTTATAAAAATTTCTAAGTTCTTCTCAAGTATTTTATGACTTTTTTTGTTTTTATTAACAAATATTGCGAAATATTTCCCAGGGACTATTTTTTCCGCTATTTCACAAATTATTAAAGGTGAACCCTTACTTCCGTCTCTAAAACGCCCTGGTCCAGCAAAAGCATCTATTATAATGATAGGTTTTTTAAGTTTTTTAACTTTACTTAAATATGGAACTAAATATTTGCTAATTATTTGATCTTTAATTTTTGACCAAGGTCTTTTCCCTTCAAAAAATTTTTCTTCAGTGGTCATTTCATTACTTTCGTCCATATTATATTCTTAATTTTTTCTTTTGTTTTAGGATTTATTATGAAATTCAAATTTGAAGTAAGAATTTTTTCAATTTTTTGTTTGAGATATTCAAGTTCTGGTAAAATATTTTTAAGATAATCTTGGTCTTTCGGTATTTTAATTTCATCAAGTCCTATCTCGAGAAAAATTTTTAAATATCTTGCAGTTTCTTCATCTTCTAAATTTAAAAATTTTTTACTTGAATAATAAAGTCTTACCCCATATAAATCTTTTTCTATTCTTATTTGACCTTTAACTTTTGGTAAGTACACTGTATTAAGGTTTTTTTGAGATAATATTTTTTCTTTATAAAATTTACCTATTGTATCCTCACCTATTTTTTCCATTATGTTTTTAATTAAAAGATCTATATCTATTCCTTCTTTTATTTTTTTATTCCTTTTAACGCTTTTTGCCTTTTCAATCCTTGACTTCACAAGATCAATAACAGCCTTATAAACTTCAAGTTGCTCCTCTTCAGTTAATCCTAAAATCTCTCCCATGATTATTTTATCAAGTTCGTAACGCTCGGGTTTAATTTTAGAAATGTCAATTTCTTCTATAGAATTTCCTATTTCTTTAAAAATAGATTCACTTTTAGTATTTCTTAATTTTTCAGCTAACTTTCTTAATTTTTGTTTTATAGAAACTGATAATTTATTAGGATTGGGAATTAAAAGTTTTTCTACCACGATAACATCTATATCAGCAATTGCCTGAGCTCCTGTTAATTGACGGCAAGTAAATTCGATAAACATTCTTGTAAGAGTAGAATTTAAAATAGAAAATATTATATCGCAATCTTTATTGTCTTTTGGTAAGATACCGTAAAGTTTTTTATCTTCGTAAGTGTTATTACTATAAAAAATAGGCATTCTTTCTCCCACTTTTTCAGGAAATATAAGAGAGGCATATTTTCTA
>CAZFVX010000122.1:0-2623 GCA_964522675.1 uncultured archaeon | reverse complement strand
CACTTATAAAATCTGCTCTCTGGGTATCTAAGGTGATAAGAATAAAATTTAGTTTAGTTACTTTTGAACAACTGCAAAGGAGAATTAAAACGAGGAATATAACATGAAATTTTGTTTTCATTTAATATAACCCAAAGCTTTTAACCTTTGTTTTAAATCTTTATCCAAGTCTATTTCTGGAGTTTCTGGTTTTTTAAAAGTCTTATAATAGCTTTCTACAATATTTATTAATTCCTTTACAGTCTTTTGATATTCTTTCCGTTTTGCTAAATTAATGGTTTCTTTTGGGTCTTTTTTAATATTATACAATTCGATTTTATAGCCATTAAAATCACTGCAAATTTTTTCCACATAAGGGGATATTATTTTTTTATGAATGATGAGTTTTAAATCCCCTTTAATCAGGGAAATAACAGTCGGGTAAAGTTCCCTGAATTTTCTAAGAGCTAAGTCACAAATGACAATTCTATTGTCTTTCTTATCATTTAATAAATTAATAAAGCTTGTTCCTTCTAAATTAAAGTGTGAATATTTAATTTTTAAATAATTTAAAATAGAAGGCGCAATATCTATTAGCCGAACAGTTTGCTTAATTGTTTTCCCCTGAAATTTATAAAGAGGGAATTTAATTATTAACGGGATTTTAATAGCTTCATTATAAAGACTATGGTCATGAAGCCAGGCTTTATGGTCATAAAATTCTTCTCCATGGTCACTTGTAAGTATTATTAGAGTGTTATCATATAAATTTAAACTTTTTAATTTACTTATTAAAGGTTTAATAAAGTATTCGTCAGTATATCTGATTTCACCATCATATAAAGCAATAATATTTTCTTTTTCTTCCAAAGTAAAGTTCGTTAAAAATCTATCATTTTCTTCTCTGTTGAAAAGCTCCCCTAAATTTATTTGATTCCATTTATATTTCTTATTTAAAAAAAGTTTCCCTGCCGGGGATAAGTTTGCATAGGGGTCATGAGGTTGATATGTATGGAGAAAAAGGAAGAATTTTTTATTTTTATTATTATTTAACCAATTTAATACATCTTTTGAAAGTAATTCGACTTCATCGTATCTAAGAGAAATATTTCCCTTTATTTTAAACTCCTTATAAACATCAAAGCCTTTTGCAAAGCCATATGTAGCGCTGAGATAGCCTCCTCCTGTAAATGCAACACAGAAATAATTATTGTTTCTCAGCATATCAGCAAGGGTAATTAATTTTTCATCCATTTTTTGGAAAGGGAAATATACCTGATGATAATATGAATTTAGTGAAGTTAGAAGAGATATATGGGCGGGTAAAGTCCAAGATGTTGAACTATAACAATTGAAGAAGAGCACTCCGTCTTTTGCTAATTTATCAATATTAGGGGAAGTGGCTCTTCGGTAGCCATAACAACTGAGATGGTCTGCCCGTAAAGTATCAATAGAAATTAATATTACATTTGGCTTCTCTTTTTTTGAATCTTCCAATGAATAAATTATTGGATTAAACCAAAAAGCTGGCTCAATTCTTGAGGTTTTTCCTATTTCCTCTCTTTTTGTGATAAAAGATAATTTTATTTTCTTATTTTTAAATGGAGATAAGTTAATTTTATATATAGGAATTTCTCTGTCTTTTATATTCTTAAAGGGGTTAAGATTTTTGGAAAATAATATTTTTTTCTCTTTTTCGCTTTCTAAAATGACTATGAAATTGACCTCATTCCCTTCTCTTTCAAAATTTCTTTCAAAAATACCACAGCCGAATTCCAGAATTGAGTCAGTGGAAATTCTTAAATCGAATTTGTATTCACTTCGGGGAGGAGAAAAAAGAATATTTATTTGAGATTCTTTAAAAGGGACTTTTTTCTTTATGTGGTAGGGATTACTTTTAATATTATAATCATTAATGTCATATTTATTTCGGATATCAAATAATTTTAATATTCCTCTTTGTTGAAGGAAACTTACCTTTTGTTCCAGGATAGCATAATATTTAACTTTATATTTATTTTTTAATTCATGCAATTTTGGTTTTTCTTTTTTGTGAAAAAGTAATATTGCATCTTTTGGAGAAGAGATTTTTATCATTCCAATTACAATGTATCTATTTTCAACCGGAATATTTTTATGATTCGAATCAGAATATTCAAGTTTTAGTCTGTATTTTCCGATTTTTACTTTTTCTCTAATACGATAGAACTTTTTTCGACTTATTGGAAATTCTTTTATGAAGATGTCATTTAAATATACCTTCAAAGTGGGTATGAAAGTTTCCACATTTGGATTTACAGCTACAATATCAATTATAATTTCACTATCTGAAAAAAAAACTTCTAAATTTAAGGGTTCATTTTTTCTTAATATCACTCCCCTCCATTTTCCACTATAATTTTTATGACCTGATAAGTTTACGATTTTATTAACTTTTATCCATTTCCAGTATTCATCCCTTTCGTGATTTTCGTTGAAAAATTTTACAACCTTATTCTCTTTTAATAATTCCATTCCTTCAGGCTTCTGATTTTCATTAATACCCAGAATAGGAAATTTAGTGGATACTCCCCATGCATCAAACTTAGAATTAGAAACTTCTGGTAAATAGGTCCATTTTCCTGTTAAATCTTCTTCTATTAAT
>CAZFVX010000121.1:0-2629 GCA_964522675.1 uncultured archaeon | reverse complement strand
AAGGCTATATCTTAAAAAACAAAAGCAATTTGGCAAAGAAGCATATAAACATGTCTCAGAGTTACTGAAAGAAGCGAAGGAAATCCATAAACGGGATTGGTCAAAAAATCCAACTCCCAGCAGTGACCATGAGCAAAGTTGGCGTGCGTTTAAAGGTAAGAATCTTGAAAAATTGGTCCAATATATTATCACAGATGAGGTCGAAAAACTTGGATTGAAAGTAGTAAATGGCAACCGCCTAGAAAGAACTAGGAATCTCTCAAAAGAATTGAGTCAAGTAAAACGAAATTTAGCTGTTGATTATGGAGAATTTGGGTTGCATTTACCTGATGTTGATATTATAATTTACAACCCACAAAATTGCAGAGTATTAGCTGCTATTTCTAGTAAGGTTACCTTAAGAGAAAGAATTGCCCAGACTGGTTATTGGAAATTAAAACTTTTACAAGATGAAATGACAAAACATATAAAAGTTTATTTTATAACACCTGATGAAGATGGTACTTTAACGCACAAAAAACCCGTAAAAAAGGGGAGGGCAATTGTAGAAGTAGATTTGGATGGAAGTTATGTTTTGACCGAAGAAAAAATTGAAGAAAGTAATAAAGTCAAACTCTTTGAACACTTTATCGACGATTTAAAAAAAATTTTGAAAATTGAGGAGGCGATAAAATAACAAAAAAACAAATTGAAAGAGAATGGAAAAAATTAGATTTTGAGCTTTTTCAAAATAGACCGAAAATAACTCCATATCCACATGATTTAGTTAAACGAAGGGAATTATTACTTCTTGCACAAGTGCACCTCACATATATTTCAGGGGCTAAAAAGCATAAAGATAAAGAGCGTGAAGATTTCCATACTAAAATGTATTACAAAATTATGGAGATGTACTATGAAAAGGAAAAATAAACCTCTACAGCCTAAATTTGAGACAACAACACTTTGGGACTTTCCAACTCAGAATTATGGTGACCGACCTCATGGTGATAACAAGTTCAGAGGCGTAACCCCTGCATTTATTATTTGGAATTTACTTCTAAGATATACAAAAGAGGGGGATTTAGTAGTAGATCCAATGTGCGGGAGTGGAACCACCATTGATGTCGCAAAAGAATTAAAAAGACGAGTTATAGGATATGACATTTTTCCATATAGAAGGGACATCATCCAAAATGATGCTAGATCAATCCCGCTTAAAGACAATTCCGTTGATTTTGTATTCATTGACTCCCCGTACTCTAACAACATCAAATATTCGGACCATCCGAATGACATAGGTAAAATATCATGTGAAAAAGAAGAATTTTTTGATGAACTTGAAAAAGTGGCAAAGGAGATCCACAGAATTTTAAAGCCTGGTAAAGTGATGGCATGGTTAATTGGGGATCATTGGAGAAAAAAAACAGGGTTTATACCAGTTGGATTTAAACTTTATCAGAGGCTTCTCAATTACTTTGAGACTATCGATTTAATTTGTGTTGCCAGGCGAAATCAGACTTCAAATACTCTCATCTGGCATGAGAGAGCAAAAAAATTCAATTTTTATCTTCGAGGTTTTAAATATCTATTTATAATGAGAAAACCTTTCCATGGTATTTAGAGTGTAATATTACCAATTAATAGATTTAAAATTTTTTCTTAAAAAAGCCAATAAAATTTCGAAAAAAAAACGACTTATTATAATGGGGGGATAAAATGGAGAAAAAGGACGTATTGGAAAAAATAAATTATTTTTTGGAAAATAGAATAAAAAGGGAAATACTCGAAAGAATTGAATCATTTTATAAGGATAGAATCAATAGAATTATTAATAATGAAACATTTTTTTCAGATAAACTTGCAAAAGGCGCTAAGCTTGTTCTTCATTTAATCCCATTTGATTCTTTCGACTCTCCTAAATCTTTTGATTTGTCACAATTTTATAGAAAATATCAAGAGCTTAAACCAATTAAATTCAACGGAATTGACCAAATGTATAATTTAGAAGGTTTGGTTCATTTTAGTCGAATAAATTTAGGAGAAAAAGCAGCTATATATGGCTATGTTCAATTATTTAGAGACGGAAAAATTGAGGCGGTTGATTGTTATGAACTATCTTCCTCTGGCACTAAACTATTTTATCCTATTAGTATTGAAAATATAGTAGTATCTAAATTAAAAGAATATTTGTCATTTCTCAAAAATTTGGGTGTGAAAACCCCTATTGTTTTTTACTTAACCTTAATTGGAGTTAAAGATTACATCATAAAATATAAACATAACACGCATTTTGATAACATTTATCCCATCAAGTTTGATAATCTGAATTTGCAAAAAGTAATAATAGAAGCATATGATGTGACGCTGAAAAAACTACTAAAAGAAGTTTTTGATCAAATGTGGAATGCTTGCGGTTATCCAAGATCGTATCATTCTAATGAAAATGGAGAGTGAATTTAATCTAATAAAAATAAAAAATAAACGGAAAATTTCCAAATAGCATCTCAATAAATAGAAAAAGGAATTTTTCATATTCCTTTTATAAAGAGACTGAAATCAGATTTAAATATCAAATATACGAAAAACAGCATTTTTTATGAATGGTTAAATGATAATTTTAAATCTTTTTTCAATCACGGTAATCCAG
>CAZFVX010000120.1:0-2632 GCA_964522675.1 uncultured archaeon | reverse complement strand
TAAAGGGGGTAAACGCAGAAATGCAAAACCTCCAGGTAAAAGGGGATAGTTTTTTAAAATTGGAGAGATGTAAATAATTGAGAACTGACATTTATAAGAGCTAATGATTGAAGGATTTTGGCAAATTGGGACAGAGATTTTAAAAGGAGGTGTTCCAAAAGATAAGATCGTGAATTATTTAGTTCTTGAAGTAGATAAAGTGCGAAAAGGCAAAGAGCAAAATATTGTAATTTTAAAAATTAATCTTAAAAATCTAGAATTAGATATTGATTTTAAAAAAATTTCCGACAAAATTTCAGAAGAATATTTATGGGTTGGGAATGCTCCGAGGAATTTACCCCAAGACAGGTTTACCACTAGTGAGCTAAAATATTTAATTTCTCAAGCTATTCCCAATCTCATAAACAGCGAAAAACTTTCTAAAGGAAAATTAAAATCTTTTCTTCAGGAATTATTTAATAATATTTATTACGATCTGGGAGAAAAAGCAGGAAAGAGATATCGGTATATATGGAATTTATCTGTGTTGGGTTTTGAATTTAACGAAAGTGTTAAAAAAACGTTAGAGAAAAAGAATTTTATCGAAAAAGATAAAATCAAATCACTACAAGATTGGGCTTCTCTCTATGAAGTATTGAAAAAGGCTCCAGCTAAAAAAGTAATTGATTTTATCAGTGACGAAGTCTTTAATTTCATAAAAGAAAAAATAAATCTTAACAAGAATGAAATTAGTTTATTCACCCTATGTGTGGATGATATACTTTTAGTCCAAAATCCAGAATACAAAGAGTATATTTATAATTCACTAATAGAAGAAGTCTTTAGTGATACCATTGAGGGCACATGTCACTTATGCGGAGAAAATAAAAAGATTACTTCTGATACTACAAGGTTTTGGTTTAAATTTTATATGACAGATAAATTAGGTTTTTCAAGTAATTTCTTGGGAGATAAAGGTTTTATTAAAAATTATGCTTTATGCAAAAATTGTTATGAAAAGATAATTGTTGCAGAGGCTTTTATTAGAAATAATCTTTCCTCTTATCTTTCAGGATATTCCGTGTATATCATTCCATCACTTCATTTAGGCAGTAGTATCCCTGTAAAAAAAATTGAAGGATGGGCAGAGTATTTTAAAGGTAAATTTAATGCAATTTCAAGACTCAAAGATTGGCATGAATTTCAAAAGAAGTTGGAAGATTATTTTGAATATCAAGAATTACAGGATTATTTTATGTTAAACTTCCTTTTTGCAGAAAAAAAACAATCTGCTTTTAAAGTTCATCAATTAATCCAAGATGTTCCACCGAGTAGATTAGATGAGTTATTAATAAAGAACGCAGAGATTAATGATTTAGCAGCCGAAGTATTCGAGGGAAGTAGAGATTGGTATTTGTCATTAGAAAAAATGTTTTATTTATTTCCAATGAGTAAAACTAAAGAGAAGCGTTCAAAATTCATATTGCAATTATATAATTCATTATTTACAGGTCTTCCCGTTTCTTATACAGTAATAATTAAACAATTTGTTAAAAGAATATATGAAATGAGGTTTGAAAAAAATTATGACGATTTTGCCTTTTGTTGGAATATTCTACACCAAGGACTTTTATTATATTACTTAAAACAATTAGAACTTTTAAAAGGAGGTAATTTTATGGGAATAAACTTAGATGAATTTCCTCTCTCTGAAAATATAAAAAAATTCCTAAAAGAATCTCAATATTCTGAACAAATGCTTTCTCTCTTTTTGCTTGGGTGCACTATCGGGAAGATTGGGAAAGTACAGCACGATAAAGGTGATAAAAAGAAATCAATTTTAAATAAGATAAACTTTTTGGGAATGGATTTGAACAAAATTTTAAGATTATTCAATGAGGTATATGAAAAAATGAGGCAATATAAGGTTCTTTCATCGGAAGCAGAGAAAGTTTATGGACTATCAAAATTACTTTTTGATAAATGTAAAAATACTTGGAATTTAACTCCTCAAGAAAATGTTTTTTATATTCTTTCAGGATATGCTTTTACAACATATAAAGTAATAACCAGTAGTAAACAAAAGGAAGAAACAAAGGAGGAGATTAAAAAATGAATGAAAAAACAAAAATTCTAAATAGTGAGATTTTGTTTATTTATGATGCAAAAATGTGTAATCCTAACGGAGATCCGGATGAAGAAAATAAACCAAGGATGGATTATGAAACATTTACAAACTTAGTAAGTGATGTAAGGTTGAAAAGGTATATAAGAGATTATTTATTATCCAAAGGATACGAAATATGGGTTTCAAAAGTTGATGATGAAGTGGTAGATGCCACAAAACGACTTA
This sequence comes from uncultured archaeon, assembly GCA_964522675.1. Taxonomy (GTDB): domain Archaea; phylum Aenigmatarchaeota; class Aenigmatarchaeia; order QMZP01; family CAZFVX01; genus CAZFVX01. The sequence goes on along the minus strand of CAZFVX010000120.1, from coordinate 300 downwards.
GAATTCTTGCAAAAAAATATGTAGAAGAGATGAAAGCAGAAATTAAGGAAATTGATAAATTTATTAAAGAACCGCCCAGTGAATTTATTGAATGGCTAAAAGAAAAGCTTATAGATGTAAGAATGTTTGGGGCTGTTATGCCAATTAAAGGGGGAGAAGAAAGAGGTGGTGGAGTTAATTTTACAGGACCCATTCAATTCCTCTGGGGTTATTCCCTTCACCCTGTCGAAATTATTCCATCTTCATCTATCACTTCAACATTTGCAGGAAGAGGTGAAGAATATGGAACAATTGGCAAAG
>CAZFVX010000119.1:0-2633 GCA_964522675.1 uncultured archaeon | reverse complement strand
AGAGAAAATAATATCTTATATTATCTTTTCTATTATTAATAAGAGTTCTTAATTTTCTCTGAAGCTCTTTTATCTCCTTGATATTAAGCTCGCACTCAAAAACGCTATATTGAACATGTTTTCCGTAGTTTTTAAGTTCATTTAAAACCCTTTCCCTACGCTTATCATCTACAATGTCATAACTAATTACTATGAACATTTCCTTTTTCCTGTTTTATTATTAAAATCCATATTTTCGTCATTTTCATCTTTCATTAATTAGTTTTAATTTCATATTTTCCAAATCCAAAGCTCGTTGCTTTCCCAATATGAATTATTTCTCCGATCTTAAGAATTGCAAGCCATTTACTAAAATTCCCTTTAAAAGACACCTCTCCAATTAGACCACCAAGTTTTACTTCTTCTTTCATGCGCGGAGAAAAATGGGTCCATTCAAGCCATTTTAAATTAGATTGAGTGACAGTAATTGATTTAGCTTCTTCTACCAAAGAATTTATCTCTATCTCAGGCTTATTCCCACAGTGAAAAAATAAAAGAAGTGCAATTCTTATGAGAAGACTCTTTAATATATTGTAAAATTCAAGATTCTTAAGAATAATTTTTTTCTCTATTAATCTTACTGGTGTAATAAAGTTAAGAGTTAAAACATTAAACTTTTTTTCTATTTTCTCAATAAAAGAGAAAGATTCCTCAGAAAATAATCTATTTAATGTGTCCTTATGTAATATATCTTTATCCCCATTATAAATAGAAATTTCTTTTTCACCTTTGATCCCACTTACAGATTTTAAAATAAATTTACTCCTTTTTATACCTAAACCTTTTTTACCTATTTCCCTAAATACAAGAATTATATAAGGAATGTAATTTATTGCTTTTCCTATTAAAACAATGTCAAAACTGAAATTTTCTCCAGCTTTGTATTCCAATTTTCCATCAAGGGGGGGCTCAATCACAAAAGGATGAGGAACAGAGGAAGTTGCCGATAAAAAAAATGGTTCTTTAACAATGTTTGGACTTTCAAAAATATAAGCGTAAATACATTCTCCATAAAGCAAACATTCCGTGCATGATTTTAACTCTTTCTTTACACAAAATAATTTTCTCAATGTATGACCAAAGGCTCCTCTAATAGTCTGACCTTTAAAAGAAGGAAAAATAATCGAATTTATAGGTTCTATATGAAATCTAAATTTCTCAAATTTTAAATTTGAGAGTAAGGATTGAATATCTCTCATTTTAAATTTTTGTTATTATTTATTCACAAATATTTAAAGGGCAAGAAGAGCTATAGTTTTCTTCAGAAAGTATTGCTCCACTCTCTTGTAAATATCTCATCCAGAATTTTTTAATTTGAAGGAATTTTGAAACAGATGGAGCATGAGCACCTACAATATAAACTTTTACTCCTGTAAGGTCAGGTATTAATTTCTGATTTTTTCTTTGATTTATTATTTCTTCAATCCTTTCCTCTGAAAGGTTTTCCTTCTCAAAATTATAAAAATCTGAATCTTCTATCATGTCAGACATTATTACAAGCATCTTTATGTTTTTTTTATTTTTATAAGCTCTGAAAATTCTTTCATCTACCATATTCAAGGAAGTAAGGATGTCCGTTTTTAGAATTTTTCTCTTCTGTCCTGTAATAGTATTATCAAAAATTTTTTGAAGATTTTCCACTTTCCTTTCCAGCTTTTCCATAAGTTCTCTTCTTTTCTTTCTTGCCTCAAAAATATTCATAAATTGAATTTTTAATTCATTCTTTGGAACAATATTTTTCTCTTTTATAATAAAATTAACCTCCATATAAGATGCTTCAGTAATAGGAGCAACAAAAAGAGAATCTCCGTGTGTGATTTTATTAAGACACTCTTTAAATGATTCTGAATAAAGCTCTCTCATTTGAGGTTTATTTGTACTCTCTGAAAGATCAACAAGAATGACAACTATTTTATTAATCTTTTTTGAACATGAAATTGTGAGAAAAAAAGATAAAAGAATTATAATAATAACTAATCTCCTCAATTTATCACCTCTCTTTTAATTTTTGCTTATAGAAGATTGTTGCGTAAGATGATTTACAACATTTTCACAATTCCAGTCAAGAGATTGGAGGCTTTTAGGAATTTCAACATTCAAAATTTCTAAATCAAAACAAGGAGGTTTATTACCACCGCGAGCTCTAATGTTTGAACTCCTATAAACCCTAACATACGATTCATATATCTCCTTTTTCAATTCAGCTTTTCTTTTAAACATTTTAAATGTTTCTTCCCTTTTAACCCTTGCCTTTTCAAGCTCTTCGCGGGCTTTTCTATAAATAAATATAGCTCTTTCAGCTTCGCTTTTTTCTTTCAAAAGTTTTTTCAAAGCATCTTTCAACTGATGCTTTATTTTAATGTAATCCTCATGATTTGGGTGAGATCCTTCATATGATATGGCGCCAGCAACAACAAAAATTAAAAGATTAATAATTATAAACAAAATGCCAGCTAAAATTGGAGAAAGAGTTATTCCCAGTTCTTTTAACATTTGCGAAAGATATTCTCCTCTAAGAATTGCAAGCGCAATCAATCCTAAAAATATTACGAAAAAAATAAAAAGAGACAAAATCATGTCTTTTTTAAGCGGTT
>CAZFVX010000118.1:0-2636 GCA_964522675.1 uncultured archaeon | reverse complement strand
ATACAGCTCTCATGTTTAGTGTATAAATATTCTAAAATATTTAAATATTTCGGTTAGGGATTTTGTTTCTGTTTATATCTTTTTAAATCGTTAAATCAAATTTTTTATATGAGGCTATTTAAAAGAAAAAAAACTGGTGTAGTTGATAGAGCTATAGAGACACTTGAGCGGGCGATTAAAGGTGTTAGTGACTTACCACTAGGCAAAGAATATCTTCCTCAAAGAGCTGAAAGAATAGATCCTTATACATCCTCAATTTTAAATCTTGTAAAAGAAATGTATGAAAAAGGATTTAGAGGAGAGTACTATGGTAGAATAGCAAAGATATTGTCGGATAGTATTGGAATACTTAACAAGGGGATAAGAGAAGGAAATGAGGTCTATGTAAAAGGTCAATTGCTTCAGAACATTTATAAATTAGAAGATTTAAAATATTCCAGTAAAAAGAAAAAAAGAAACAGAGCTATATTTTTAATTTTACCAATAATAATTACTAGCCTAATAATGGTTAATGAAATAACAGTTATTTCTGGAAGAGTTGTTAATCCTTCTTCTATCTCCATTGTTAATCTTATATTTAGTGGTTTGGTAATAACACTTATTTACTTTCTATATACCAAGTTAAAATAAATATGAATGTGAGAACTTTCCAGAAAAGATTGAGCTAATTTTTTTCGATATGGATGGCGTACTTTTCAATGTCTCTAAATATAACGAATTTGGAGAAAAAGTAGCAGTAAGTATTTGGAATGCCGTTTTTGATGAATTGGGAATTTATCAAGAACATGAGAGGTTAAAGAAATTGTTTATTTCTGGAGAACTCTTACATGGAATGGACAGATGAAGCTTGTAAAGTTCTTCAAAAATACGGATTAACCAAGGAAAAGTTCATAGGAATAATTAATAAAAGACCATTAATGAGAGGAGCCGAAGAAACTTTTGCTGAACTTAAAAGTAAGGGATATAAAACTGCTGTGATTACGGGTAGCTTTAAAACTTTAGCATTAAGAGCTAAAAAACTACTTGGTATAGATTATATCATTGCGCATTGTGAATTAATTTTTAATAAACAGGGAAATTTAGAGAGATGGAAATTGACTCCTTGTGATTTTGATGGAAAAACAACTTATCTTAAAAAGATAGCAGGCCAACTCAATTTAGAACCTTTTCAATGTGCTTATGTGGGTGATGAAGTGAATGACATACCAATTTTCAAAGAAGTATAGCTTTTAATTGCCATAAGGACTCTGTTAAAAACCATGCTAATATAGTTATTGATAAAAAAGATTTGAGGGAAATCCTTCATTTTTTGGATTAAACAAATCATTATTTTTAAAATTGTAAAAAAAGAATTAATAAAGTTCTTTTTTATAAAATAATTATGAAGAGTGAAACAATTCAAGTTACTATACCTAAAGAGATTATAAAATCAGCCGAAAAAATAGGTATTAGTAAACAAGATATAAAAGAAATGATGAGAACTTTTGTAATTCTCGATATTACGGCAAGCTTATCTAAACTTAGTAAAAAAGAAGCTAGAATTATCTCTAAAAAGATAAAGGTCTCTGCATGGAGAAAAACAAAAGAAAAATTAAAAATATAATCGTAGATACAAATGTACTTATTTCTTCTCTTGTAAAAAGTGAAGGAGTTACTCGAGCAACATTGATACTTTTATTTAAACAACCAAGGTGAAACTTTTAATTCCCGAAATTTTCTATAAAGAAATAAAATTTCATATGGGAGAAATAGCAAGAAAAACAAAATTATCTTACCACAGAGTTCTTTTATATTTACAAGAACTTCTTAAAATGTTTCAAATCGTTAAAGAGAATGAATTTAAAAATTTCATAAATATTAGTAGGAAATTAGTCAGTGACGAGAAAGATACACCATTTGTTGCTCTTGCTTTAAAATTTGCGCCTTCAATTCTTATGACTTATAACAAAAAACATTATAAGCAAGCAGAATTAGAAAAAAGAAATATAAAAGTAAAAACACCACTTGAAACACTAAAAGAACTTGGTATATCTGTAGTGGTAGCTGAAACTAAATTAAAAAGAAAACAAGGATTAATTAAATTCTTAACTAAATTTGTAAGTTTGTTTAAAAGAACTTAACTTTGATAATTGTTATGGAAGGTATAATTCTCCGTAAGGAAGGGGGCTTAAGATTCGTTGAGCAATTAAATTCTAAAACATTTAAGAAAAATATATGATTATGCCATTATCAGAAAGAATGAGTGGAAAATCTAAAAATGAGAAAATTTTAGAGAATTATAAAAAAGATAATGAAAAGGAAATTAGAGAAAAATTTAATCTCTCTTACTCAGAATTAATGGATATAGTAATATCTTCAATTGGAGATGAAGAAAAAAGAAAAATTTTCGTATATATCAAAAATAAAATTAAAGAATTGAGAAAGTCTTCAGAAGAATACAATCAAATGAAAAGATTAGAGAAAGAAGAAAAATTAAAATTAAAAATTTTAAAGTCTTATCAAAAAATTTTGTCTTCAAAGCCAGAATATATTGCATAATCATTGAAACTTTTTAGCATCCGCTAAATAATCTGCAATATCTTCTTTTACTATTCCTTTATAATAAGGCTTTGTTTTTTTAGTTGTTATTACTCTTA
>CAZFVX010000117.1:0-2649 GCA_964522675.1 uncultured archaeon | reverse complement strand
TATAATGTATATGTATTAGTTATAAAGATGTCTATATTAGTTTATGAATGGATGGAAGGGAGGAGAAAAAATGCAAGTTTTGAAGGTATGGAGGATATTTCTTATGAAATCTTTTGGAGCTAAAATGTGGTTACTTAAAAAAATATGATCGAATGCAAAGATAAAGTGTCCAATTCCATAAAAAAGAAACCTGATTCAAAAAGTTTGATTTTTGCCCTTAAGAAATTTATGGAAATGTTTGACCATTAGGGAAAATAATAAAAGGTGGTTTGGAAAATCGATTTTTATGACAAAAATTAAAAAATTTCTTTAATTCATGTAGAGCTATATTCTTTTTCTTTCTAAAAAATTCATAAGGATCGGTTGTTTCATTTTTCTCTATTTCATTTATTTTATTTTTTAACCAATTATAATGCTTAGTTGTACAAATTTTGGGAGATATCCACATTATATAATTTTCCCCAAACCAGAAGATCCAAACAGGTTTTTTTCTTTTCTTAGGAAAACAAACTAATTGGATTACATCGAATAAAAAATCAGAAAATTCTCTTTTTCTTAAATATTGCTTCTTAATTACATCAGAATGCGTATCCCCGAAAATTTCTTGAATAGACTGAGGAAATTTTTCTAAAAACCAATTTAATAAATTTGAAATATTATCCCAATGTATTCCTTTTTTGTCCCTCATAATTTTAGCCCAAACCCCTACTACTCTATCTCTCGGTTTTATCTTTGCTCTAATTATATTCCATCCATCACCCTGCCATTTCCTCCATATAAGGTTATTAAAAATCAAATCTTCGATAATATTTTCTTCTTTCTTTTGATAATTTTTAAATACCTTAGTAGGTACAGCTATATCCCAATTATCCATGTATAAGCCTATTTTATAATCCCTATTTTCGCTTATAAATTCTTCTTGGGATGATTTAAGTTTTTTCATGGCCTTTTTAATTGTAAGAGTTCTTATTTTATCCCCTTTTTTATAAGTATCTATAGCCTCATAAAAATCCTCTGCCATTCCAAATATTTCATATATTAAGTTTTTTCTTAGAAGAAAAAAATTCCCTTTTATTATTTTATTTTTACTGTATGGGTCATAGATTCCAATCAAATAAGTAATTAAAGCTAAAACTGAAGAGAATTCATAAAGTCCATATCCATAATAATTTTCTAAATCAGAATTCATTCTACTCGGAGAGTTAATTAAAGAGAGTTTCTTATATCTCATTTTAAAAGGAATTATAAAAAAAGAGGGACAAAAATTCAAAAATTTAGCGTTTTTTTGGGACTAATAAATCAAATTTACTGTAATAGAATTTAGCTGAAGATGACAAAATTAGTAATTTTGAGGTGATTCAAATGAGGATGGTTAAAATAAGTCTTTACCTTGATCCTGCACAAATAAAAATGATGAATAAAATTGCAAAAGAATTAAAACAAAAACGCTCTCTACTCTTTCGAGAAGCTGTAAATATGTATATCTCATGTTACTTAAAATCAAAAAAAGAAAAATGAAGTGGTTTAAGATATATGGACAAAAATGGCTTTTAAGTCCCATAAGATGGGAGCTTACACACGAGCAGAGAGCAATTTGGGTTGATATCCTTGCACGAGCCAGTTTAAACGAGCCCCCGGGTCAAATAGGTTTTTATTCATTAGAACAACTGGCACACCAGTTTAATGTGGATATAAAATTACTTTCTGAGACAATTAAGCGTTTAGTTGAACTGAAAATGATAAAATTTTCCGAAAAAAAGAAAAAAATTGTTATTTTAAACTGGAAAAAATACCAATCTGAATATGAACGCCAAAAAACCTATCGCAAAGCAAATAAAGAAGATAGCATATTTATAAATGCCGAAAAAATGTCGGTGAAAAATTGTAACAAAGTTACTCTTAGAATAGAGGAGAATAATAATAAAGGAAATAATTCAATAAAGGAAAGGGGAAAGGAAAATAACTTGGAAAGGTTTAGAGATGATGAAGAGAAAGAAAGAGAAAAGTTTTTGGAGCTTCTCAAGGGAATAGAAAAATTAGGTTACCCGTACAACGAGGCAAAAGATTCAGCATTGTTTTATGAAATTAAAGAAAAATATCCAAAAGTTAACATAATAAGAAAAACAAAGAAAAAAATCGAATGGTGGAAGAAAAATCCTAAAGCCTTGCATTATGACCCTCGTAAACAGTTAAGGGACTGGTTTAAAACAGACTATAGGAGCAGGGATTCATCTATTTTTGATTCATTAAATCCAGATGAGAAAGGTTTTAAGATTTTGAACCAGTATTTTGGGGGAAGTGAAAAAGAATCGAATATCAGAGAACAAATAATTGATATGAGAAAGAGGATATAGCAAATGAAGAGCTTTATCTTACAATCAAACAAATCAGACCCATTTAAAGGGGAGTGTCATTTAAAGAATGGAGAAATAAAAAAATTGAATATCAGCGAATACATAACTACGAGAGGATGGGGATCTCAAAGAAAGTGAATTTAGTTTACAAAAGTGACAAAAGTGACACCCTAAAAGGTGTAAAAATTTTTAACCTATTTCATCCCTATTTAAAGAAGAAAAGGCTTTTTATCTTACTTGGTCAAGAAAATTCATTACAGCAAAAATATGAAAGAATTTCTTATGGTTTTCAGCA
>CAZFVX010000116.1:0-2654 GCA_964522675.1 uncultured archaeon | reverse complement strand
TTTCACACTTAAATTTTTTTAATTTTTTCTAAATAAATAAAAAAGAAAATTAAATGGCTCCTACAAACTTTGGTCTTTTCGAAAGCATCTTTGGTAGGCAAAGTGACCTGAATGGGTAATTTTTGATTTTTTCTTTTACGAATTTAATTAATTCTTCCTTGCTCATGTTTTTAACTTCCCCCGATTCCCTAAATCTAACTGCTAATTTTCCTGATTTTAGTTCTTTTTCACCAACCACCACTATTAAAGGTACCCACTCAAGTTCTGCATCTCTAATTTTTCTTTCAACCCTTTCACTTCTATCATCTATGTCAACCCTTATATTTTCCTTTTCGATTTCTTCTGCAATTTTTTCTACGTTTTCAAGAAAATTCTCTGAAACGGGGATCAATCTAATTTGTGTTGGCGAAAGCCATAAAGGAAATGTTGGGTTTTTTCCTTCCTTGGATTTTAAATAACCTTTTTCTAAAATTGCGTAAATACATCTTTCCAAACTCCCTGATGGTGAGCAGTGTAAGATCTTTGGATATTTCTTTTCTCCTTTCTCATCTACGTAAGTTACTCCATATCTTTGGGCATTTTCATGGTCTATTTGAACTGTTGATAAGGCAGAAGCTTTGTCCAAAGCATCAATTATATTAAATTCAAATTTGGGATCAAAATATGCGTACCTAAAGTTCCACATCTCGATTAAAACTGGTTTATTTACTAACTTTACTAAGGATTTCACAAATTCCTGGTTTTCCTTCCAAAATTCTTGCGTGAATCTTATTGCAGTCTCGTAATCTTCCAATTCAAATCCCATATCTTTCATGCACTCCATTGATAATTTGAATTGGTTTGTAAATTCCCTTTTAGCATCACTTAAATCTTTGCATAAAGTATGCATATCGGGCATTGTAAACGCTCTTAACCTTTTTATTCCCGCTAACTCTCCACTTTTCTCTAATCTAAAGGAATATCTTGTTAATTCATACATTTTTAAAGGCAAATCCTTGTAAGAGATCGTCATGCTCGATTTCATTAAAAACTGCCCGAAACACGCAGAAAATCTTAAGAAATACTTCTTTTTTGTGGACTCCACTATATATTGTCTTGCCGGAAATCTGTTTAAATAATCCTTTAATGCGGGATGCTCAAAATCGTACATGACTGGTGTCTCTACTTCCATTGCTCCATATTTTGCTACCTTTTCTGAAACCCACTGTTCCATTAAGGCCTTAATTAATCTTCCCTTTGGATAAAATCTAAAGTTTCCAGGGTCACTTCCTGGCTCATAATCTATTAGTTCTAATCTTTTCATTAGTTTGATATGCGGTGGTTCTTTCTTATATTCCCTGCTTTTAGCCATTTCATATAAAGCAAATTTCTCTAAATTTTTATATTTTGAAAAATCGAATCCTTTAACCTTTCCATTTTCAATTTTTATCTCATGTAATTTTCCTTCTGGGTCTAGAATGTACCAAAAAGATTTTACTTTTTCTTCTTGTTTTAATGATTCAGAGACTAGTTCTTCTGGCTTCTCGGTTACGAGAATTTGTTTTGAAAGTTCTGATAATGGATGCCCCTTACATTTAATTTCAAATCCCTTGTACCAACCAAACGGCGCCCTAAAAACTGAATAATTTTTTTCCTTTAATAATTTCTCCATTTCTTTTAAAGCTTTTAATGCTGGTCCTACCGAAGCTAAACTTGAAGACAAATGTGCGTATGGATAAATTAAAATGTTTTCTGCTTTCACCTCTTTAAAAACTTCTTCTATTTCTTTTACTGCATTTTTAGCTGCCGCTTTTGGATTTTTTTCATCTCCCTTTTCCACGGCAGTAAAAACAACTAAAGCCTCATCAACCTTTACAGGTTTTTTCTCAACTTCTTCTGCTGCTGGTATTGCTTTTTTCTTGGGTTCATATTCTATAAAATCTGAGTGTATTAATAATATTCTCATAACTAACCCTCCTTATTTTTAAAACTAAATTCCAACAACTTAAATATTTTAGAATTAGTTAAGACCTTATCCCCCGAGTGTTTCTGATCCACCCTTCATCTCAATCACTTAATTTTTAACATTAATATTTATAAATTTTTCTTCCGCTGGTATTTCGGAATTATTTTTCTTTTTTGTAAATACTGAGCAGATTCTTTAATTTTTTATAAAATAATAATTAAATATACTTGAAAAAGCCCCGTGGTGTAGCGGTCAAGCATGGGAGGCTCTGGACCTCCAGACCCCGGTTCGAAATTTAAAACAAAAATCCGGGCGGGGCTAAAATTTTAAATTTTTTTCTAACCTAAATTATTTTTTATGGAATTTTTTAAAAGGAGTGATATTGATTATTCTCCAATTATCAATAGTAAAAGCGCATTAGCTTATGTTTCCGTAAATAAGAATTTAGAAAAAAATTCTTTGGATATACCTTATTCTTTAGCTGATTGTTTAGGTGTTGGAGAAGGAGATTTTGTTGAAGTTTTATTTAAAAATAAGAGCGGAATATTTCAAATATTAGATATAAAAGAATATACTGAATTATTTTATATTTCTTCTATTTTTTTAGTTTCTAGAGGTGTAACAATTCCATGTATTTATATGAGTAAAGAAGGAATAGAATATTTAAAAATCGATAATCCGCCTATTGTTGCACTAAATAAAAAATTTT
>CAZFVX010000115.1:0-2668 GCA_964522675.1 uncultured archaeon | reverse complement strand
TCGTTTGATTTACTATAATCTTTCCAATTGTTTCATCTTTCTAACTTTTCTTTTTTAATACTTTATCATGTATTAAAAATTTTATATGAAAAAGAAAGGGGAGACTTATTTTCTTACATCCTAAATTAAAAGTATTAATGAGTGAAAAATATAATAAAAAGAACTATTCAGGAGAATAGTTAACTGGGTTATAAAAATCTACAAACAACTTAAATTTATATTCATATAGCAAATAAAGATATTAAAGAATTGTAATTATTGTGATTAAATGGCTTCTAAAAGGATTGCCGTTATTAAAAGGGATATTTGTAAACCTAAAATATGTAATTATTTATGCCAAAGAGTATGCCCTAAAGTAAGATCGGGAGAAGAATGCATAACAATTTCTGAAAAAGATAATAAACCTTTAATAAATGAGGAAGTATGTTTTGGATGCGGGATTTGTGTTAATAAATGCCCCACACATGCGATATCCATAGTAAATTTACCTAAAGAACTGGAAGAAGAACCAATACACAGATATGGGCCTAATCAATTCGTTTTGTATGGCTTGCCAATACCTAAAAAAGGATTGGTTGTTGGTTTAATAGGACCAAATGCCATAGGAAAATCAACAATTCTAAAAATTTTATCAGGAGAATTAAAACCAAATTTAGGAGATTATAAAAAAGAAAGGGGTTGGGAAGAAGTTATTGAAAAATTTAAGGGAACCGAATTGCAAAACTATTTAAAGGGTTTGAAAGAAAGGGGGATAAAAGTTGGTTATAAACCACAAAACATTGATTTAATTCCAAAAATTTTAAAGGGGAGGGTTAAAGAAATATTGGAAAAAATGGATAAAGAAAATAAATTGGAATTTGTTGTTTCAAATTTGAATATGAATAAATTATTAGAAAAAAATGTTTCTGATCTTTCTGGGGGAGAATTACAATTATTAGCAATGGGAGCAGTTATGTTAAAGGATTGTGACTTTTATTTTTTTGATGAACCATCTTCTTATTTGGATGTTAAGCAAAGATTAATTGCCGCAAAAGCAATAAGGTCTTTGGCATCAAAATCAGCGGTCATGATTGTTGAACACGATTTAGCGGTTTTTGATTATTTGGTTGATCAAGTACATATAATTTATGGCAAGCCGGGGGTTTTTGGAATTGTTTCAAAGCCGTATGGAGTAAGGGTTGGGATAAATACTTATTTGGATGGTTATATAAAAGAAGAAAATATAAGGTTTAGGGCAGAAGAAATAAAATTTGAAGTAAGGGCTGGAGTCTCCGAGAAAAAAGAAACATTATTTGAATTTCCTTGTTTTGAAAAAAGGTTTGAAAGGTTTTATTTAAAAACCGAAAGAGGGAAAATTAAAAAATCAGAAATAATAGGAATTTTGGGGCCAAATGCAATTGGAAAAACAACCTTTGTTAAAATCTTAGCGGGGGAATTAAAACCAGATAATAAGGAAAAAATAAATTCTTTAAAAATTTCTTATAAACCACAAAGATTGGTTTTACCTAAAGAGGAAGATTTAACCGTGGAAGAAGTTTTAGGAAAAAATAAAATGGATAAAATCGTTAACTCTTTTAATTTAAATAAAATTTTTGAAAGAAAAATAAAAAATTTATCTGGGGGGGAATTACAAAAATTATTCATAACTTTATCTTTATTAAAGGAATGTGATTTATTAATTTTAGATGAACCTTCTGCCTTTTTAGATGTTGAGGAAAGATTGTTTTTAGCAAAACTATTAAAAAAATTTGTTGAGGAAAAAGAAATAGCGGCTTTTGTAGTTGATCATGATTTGCAATTTATAGATGCCATTTCAGATAGAATTATGGTTTTCGAGGGAGAGCCGGGGGTTAAAGGTTTTGCTAATACTCCTTGTTCCTTACATGATGGGATGAATAAATTCTTAAAGGCTTTGAAAATAACATTTAGAAGAGACCCAGAAACGGGAAGACCTAGAGCAAATAAGTTAAATTCAATTAAGGATAGAGAGCAAAAGGAAAGGGGTGAATATTATTATATTGGTTGAATTATTTTTTTCAATTCCTTTAAATTTTTTATTATAAAATCTGGTTTTTCTTTTTCAAGCATTTCTTTAGTGTGATAACCAGTTAAAACAGCAACCGTGTTTAATTTTAAGGCCTTTCCAACCCTAATATCATAAATCATGTCTCCAACATAAAATGTTTCTTTAGGAGAAACTTTTAATTTTTTTAAAATGTTTTTTATAACCAATTTTTTATTTACAACTTCAAATTTTATTATTGAAAAATATTTATCTATGCCGTATTCTTTTGCTTGCTCATCAACAAAAGAGTGAGAACTCACAACCACTAATTTTAATCCTTTATCATAAAAATATTTTATTATAGATTTAGCATGTGGAAGAAGTTTTGGTTTTTCACCTTCCTCGCATTTTAATTTAAAAAATTTTTTAAATTTATTATTTACATTCTCAACACTATCTTTTATATTCATCTCCTTATAAAATCTGTTTACGGGGAGTTTACATTTTCTTTTAAATTCCTCTAAACTAATTTTTTTTATTCCATAGGATTTAAGAACATTTAAATAAGCATGATAAGAAGGTTTTAAGTCATCACTTATAGTTCCACTCCAATCAAAAATTATGCACTTTATCATTAATAATTATAGGCTGAACTCTTTTAAA
>CAZFVX010000114.1:0-2671 GCA_964522675.1 uncultured archaeon | reverse complement strand
CCTTGAGGGGAGGAAAATAAAATTTCTCCACCACAATTACATTTTCCAATTAATGGTGGAATTTTGTAAAATTTTTGGCATCTTGAACAAATAAAACCATCTAAAATTTCAATTGGAATTTCATTTATTTCTTTTTTATGATTATTGTTTATTATATCAACAATAGAAATTTGCTTTCCTTTTCCCAAAAGTTCTGATTTTGAAATCCCTAAAGCAGTGAAAATTCTTTCTAAAGGGGGGAGTAACTGGTTTTCAATATAATATTGGGTATCAATTTCTAATCCCTTTTCTTTAACGTACTTTGGGTCCTCTGCTCTTTGTGAAATTAATTGCAATCCTTTAACTATAACATAACCCACCCTATCACCAATGCTTGGAGCCTCGTGTGGATTTCTTTTTCTCATTTTTTTAACAACTTCTATATGCGGTTGTATTCCATCGTAATGTTCAGGTAATTTTGTAATTGTTTTCGTAACAACTAGTTTTTCTAATGGTATTTTTCCTTTAACCAAATCATTAGCAACTTTTCTAAAGAAAATAAAGGCCTCCTTTGTATCACCCTTCTTTAAAATAATTTCAATAACATTGTCCATAACTTCTGAAACTAAATCACACCAATCCCTTCTTATCGTCTCTATTCCTTTACTTTCGATTTTTTCCTTCCAACCATCTTTACTTGGTTCAAAAGACCAGCCAACATATCTTTTCTTTGTTAAAGGTAAAAATCTTTTAAATATTTTTTCAAATTCTAATGTCAAAACACCTGGTAATTGATCTGTAACTGCTTTAGCAATTTCCTTGCTTAATTTATATATTTCATCCAAATCATCAGTTGGTATTTTAACCATTATAGAATCCGTATCGCCATAAATAACTTCATAACCAAAATTTTCTTCAACAAATTCTTTTGTTTTTTGTATTATTTCTCTACCAAAAGATGTGATTGAGTTTGCAACATCTAAATTGTAAATTCTTGCCCTTTGATATCCAAACTGCCCATAAAAAGCGTTTGCCATTATTTTTAAGGCCCACTGTTTTGAGTAAAGTTCTCTAAATTTCTCTGGGTCTTTTTCTTCTTTCATTTTTTTCTTAACTTTTTGTCTTTCTTCCATTAAAACTTCTAAAATTTTTGGAATTATTCCCTCTCTTACCTCTTTTTTAACAAATTTTGCACCAGTGGGAGTTTTTATGTGATCGACATTTTCTTTAGAAACTAAAAGAGTTGTGGGGCAAATATTGTAAGTTCTTATTATTGAGGGATACATGGATTTAAAATCCAAAACAACAACAGAGGAATGCAATCCCCTTTTAGGTTCTAAAACAAAACCGCCCTTTAATTCAACCTTTCTTTCTTTCATTCTTTTTCTTATTTCATCTTGGGTTGGTTTGCACGGTAAAATAAAGTCCCTTTTATTAAATTCTCTTAATAAATATGTTTCTATTCTTTTCGTTTCTCCCGATTCCAAAACATCTTGTAATAATGCACCAGAAACTTTTGAAAGGGCTATATATTTGTCAAGTAAATTTAATTTTAAAAGTAAATTAATTGATAGAATTGAGTCTTTTTTACAATAAGAAACTAATTTATTAAATTTTTCTTGATTTCCATTCCAATACTCAATTATTTGAGAAAAAGAAACATCTTCTTTTTTATCATTTAATAATTCTCTTGAAACAAAATCTAAAGAGTATCTTTTTAAAGAAAAATCTCTTTTAACTATTTTGAATGTGTCAACAATTATCCTGCCAACAATGTTAATTCTATAATTACTCGAGATCTTTTTTGCAACAACATTTTTTTGTGAACATCTTCCAAATTTTGGTGGAATTCCATTTTCTTTCATTCTTTCTATTATATAAGGCAAATCGAAGTTAATTACATTAAAACCAGATATTGCGTCTGGATCATATTTTTTTATTATTTCAATAAATCTCTCTAACATGCTTTTTTCTTCCTGAAAGAACTCAACGGAACTACCAGATCTCGTCGATAAAACTAATTCTCTTTTGCCTTCAAAACTTGGATGAAAAACCAAGGATATCATTATTATTGGGTCTTTTTTTGGATTTGGTAAAGTCTTCTCTTTGGGAACAACTTCTATATCAAAAGTTAAATATTTAAAAGAGGTATTCTCTTGCTTTTCTATTGGGGTTATTTTAGTTATTTCTATTTTTTTATCGGTGTTTACAGAATTTGTTTGTATTTCTTTTCCTTCAATTTCAATCCAACCCATCCCCCTTAAATTAAAATCAATTAAAAACCTATAATTAAACAATATATCCGCTTCATAAACATCAACTTTATTATTTATTAAAAAATCCCTAATTTCTGGGGTTTTTGCGGGGTTTTGTAAAGTTATTTTAAAAACTTCTTTTTTTCCTTGGTAACCAATTGGTAAAAATTTTTTAACCTTTTCAATTGAAAGAATTTTTTTATCTTTTAAAAGTTTTGGAACCTTTTCACCAATAGCGTAAAAGTATGGTAAAAATTTATCATAAAAAGCACAAACAGATTCACCCTTTTCATTTTTTCCAAAAATCCTTATTATTGGCTTCTCGTTTACTAAAATATAATCAATATCTAAAATTTGGATTTTCATAAGAAAAAATAGGTTTGAAAGCTAATATATTTTAATATAACACTGTTATATCTATTTATAAATTTACGAAT
>CAZFVX010000113.1:0-2696 GCA_964522675.1 uncultured archaeon | reverse complement strand
AATGACTACTTTTGAGCTTGGTTCAGCTACTGCTAAAGGAGGCTTTGCAAATGAAAAGACTATTTGTCTTAAATTTAACAATTGGAAAACTGATAAAGAAGCTCAGCTTTGGCTTAGAATTATGGGATATGAACCAGAAAAGATTGATTCAGTAGAAGCTATTCATATACCTGCGAGAATGAAAAAGAAAGATGTGGAGCAATTAGGGTTAAAAGAGAGCTATGAAGAATTAATGAAATTTAAAAAAGCTGATGCTCAATTAAGAATAGTAATAACTATTGGAAAAATAGTAAAAATTGAAAATCTATCACTAAAAAAGGCAAATTCGGATGCAGATTATAATCAGGTAGATAAACGGTGGGTAGGCACTTATCAAGAAATATGGAAATTCGACGATGAAATAGCTTTTGGTTTAAGACTTTTTACTGGAGAGATTAAACCTTCTTCTTATCCGGAATTAATTAGAAATAAAAAATTAAGAGACAAAAGAAGATTATTCCTTGACGAGCTTCCAGAAAATTTGAAAAATAAAATTTTAAAATTTTTTAAAGAGAATAAAATACTGGTTGTTACGGACATTCTTAAGGGTAGAGGTGGACTTTCGGCAAATTGGATGTTAGTGACGAGATATAATAAAGAGGATGATACAACCACTTGGATTTTAAAAGATATAAATACAGTAATGAATTTTTTCGGAGCTGGAGAAGTAAGAATATCTCCAAGAGGAAGTTTATACATAGGAAGAATTACAATGCAAAGAAAAGGAGGAACTCCAGACCCTACCAAATTGCAATTTAAAATAAAACCGTGTGCTTTATTTGAACTTGAGAAATAAACATGTTTGTTTTAGCAAAAGTAAAATTTGATTTAAGAGACCCTGACGAGCTTTATTTTGCTCAGAAAGAGATCAATAGTTTGCTTGGTGCTAAAACAAAACTCATTAAAACTATTGCTTCTTTGTTTAAAGAAAAACCTTTTAATATGCTTGATGAAGAAATTATTCATTTAATTACCAGATTAGTCTATCTTGGGGAAGGACAGGGATTTTTAGCAAATATACCTTTGAGAGAAATTCTCTCAGTAGTAAAACGTGCAACTTTCTTTAGAGAAATTTATGTAATTTTTGAAGAAAAAAAAGACAAATTAATTAATTCATTAAATAAAATTGGATTACAGATTACAATTACCCACTTAGATAATAGAATAATAGACCTTAACCCATATACTCAAATTTACTTAAAAGACCTTTCAGAAAATAAAAGATTAGTCATTATTAGATTTCTACCTTTTCAGACTCTTTTTGAGTATGTAACAGAAGTTAAAAAACTGCCTGCAGCAGTGTTTCGTCCAAAGAATAGTGAAACATGGAAAGATTATTTTAGAGAAAAAGAAATAGGGGTGGAAAAAGGCATAAGAGAGTTGTTAGAACACATGAAAACTGGTCACTATCGCTCACCTCATTTTGGACTCGGAAAAAATCATATCGGGGATTTTGTAGATTGGGCTTCAACGGATTTAAGGAAACCATTTCTCCATTATCTTCATAAATATAAAGGTAAAGGGGACCCGAGAATTTCCAGAGCATTAATAAATTTGTTAGGTGTAAAAGAAGGAGATACAATACTTGACCCATTTGTAGGTTCAGGAGCGTTTATTGCAGACGCACCTACAATGGGAATAAATGCAATTGGTATTGAAGTGCTAAGAATAGGAAAAATGATTTCAGAGGTTAAATGCAATTTAGCTATGAATATTGATATGCTAAGAGATTCAATAATAAAACTATTTAATTTAATTACTCAAAAAAGTTCCCTTTTCGGTCAGAATTTAAAAAACGAATTAATGAAAGTGAAAGAGAAAATTAAGAAGTTCACAAATGAAAGTAAAGCTTATGAAAATATCAGTCCCCATTTAGAAAAAATTATATTCTTAAAGAAAAATATAGAAGAAATATCAAGTGGAGAAATAAAAACTTTTCTTTTGACACTTTTAAGCCAAAAGATTGTGGAATATTCAGAAAAAAAGAGAACATGGGATATAATTAATTCATTTCAATCCTATGTCGAAGACAGATATTTAACTTTATATGCAACTCAAAAAATGGCGAAGTTGCTTAATGTTAATCTTAAAAAAGGAAAAGTTAAAATAATTAGGGGAGATTCTACTAATATGTCTATGTTAAAAAGTAATTCAATTGATGGTCTTCTTACTTCTCCTCCTTATTTCGATGCTTTAGATTATATAGGAAATAATAAAATATCAATCCTAATTTTGGGGTTAGAAGAAGATCTTATGTGGGAGTCAACAAAAGATTTTTATGAATCGAAACATAGAGATGACACAGAATATGAGACATTACCTCTTTTTGTTAGCGATAAGTATTTGTCTATTAAATTACCCTCATCCAGTATAGACCTCATTGAACTTTTAAAGAAATCCCGAAGAATTTATAAATCAAAAATAGTTGAAAATTATTTGAAAATGATGAAACTGTCTTTTGAAGAATGTTATAGAGTTTTAAAGAAAAATAAATATTATTTAATGGTTATAAGTAAATATCATAGCTGGATTATAAATGGGAAAGAACGAATAATAGAAACCTCTGCTATTTTAGGAGATTTAGGGGAATCAGTTGGATTTAAATTAGTAGATGTAATTGAACATGGACTTTCAAAAGCCGACAAAGGCAAAATAGG
>CAZFVX010000112.1:0-2716 GCA_964522675.1 uncultured archaeon | reverse complement strand
AAGCAGAAAATTGACCAAGGGGCAATTTAGGAAAGTAATAAACTTATTGGTTTTATCACTTTCGTTTCTTGTCCTTGGCGGAATTTTTGCTTTACTCAATTACTTTATGGAAGGAAAATATTTCGCTGTTTGGCTTTATTATCTTTTTGAATTGATTGGCGTGATTTTGTATACTAAAACTTGCTATGAAGGAATGAAGTTTGGTAGAATATACGGTTTTAAAAAAAGATAAAAATCTTCATGGAAAAAAATTTAAGTTAAAAAATTTTTAATAAACTTTATGGAAAATTTCAAAAATCTCGAAAAGGAATTGCCGCACAACGAAATTGTTCTTGTGGTTTTGCCAAAATTAGAATACGTGGAAAAGATTATGAAATTATTAAAAATTACAATTAAACAAAATAAACGTTTATGCTATGTTTCTTTAAACAAACCGAAAAAAACACTTGAAAAAGAACTCGAAAAGTATAAAATAAATCCAAAAAATTTATTTATTATCGATTGTGTTTCAAAAACAGCACAACAAGTAATCCAAACCAAATCTACAATATTTATTTCTTCTCCAAAACATTTAACGGAGCTCAGTATCGCAGTAAAAAAAGCAATCGATTTAGGCGCAGATATATTTTTAATAGATTCACTTTCAACATTGTTAATATATGAAAAAGAAACAGCAGTCATTAAGTTTACACATTACCTTATTTCAAAATTAAGAGCAACGGATAGGAAAGCTATTTTTATTATTATTGCCAGTGAAACAAGTCGTGCCCTGTTTGAAGATCTTTGTATGTTTGTCGATGCTGTTGTAGAATTCGACACAATAAAATGAAAAAACTAAAAGACTTAGAAAAATACGAGACTGTTTTAATAAGGATGGAAAAATCACGCTTCTGGAAAAAAGTAGTAATGGATATATTTAAATCTATTAAAAGCAAACCAACTATATATATAAGTTTGGTTACTCCTTACAAATTTCTTTACCCTCTTTTGAAAAAAATAAATTTTGAGGTAAAAAATGTGTATATCATAGACTGCATTACAAAATCAGTTTCCTCAATCATCAGAAAAGAGAAGAACATTTTTTGTGTTGACAATCCTGCAGACCTTACAAGCTTAGCAATATGTATCGGCCAATTCTTAGAAGCTATAGAGGGGAAAAAATTTATACTTATCGATTCCTTTAGAATTCTAACCCTTTATAATGATGAAAAAGTCGTTAAAATGTTTATGAAAGTTATTTTAGAAAAAGCTGCAAAAAATAATGCAACCACGATATTGCTTATACCTGAAAAAGATTATGTTTTATGGAAAAATACATTAGATAAAAAATTCAAAAAAATTATAAAATACTAATAAACTAATAAAACTTCAGAATTAAAATAATTAAAAGAAAAACGATGCAAAATACAGTAAAGTAATTTTCTGATACACCGTTAATATTTTTCTTCATTACTCTTCTTTTCCACATTTTATAAACATTCGATTTTGAAAAAAGGCTGTCAGGAATAAATAGCCCCTTGCCTTCTTTTTTCTTTACTTTTGAAAATGGAGCAAGTGGAAACGCTTCAAATATGCACAAATAATCAAGTATTATGTGCGTTGAATAAGGTATCAACACAAGCAAAATAAATTTTTTATCGATCAAGCCCAACAACAATGCAATCGGAACTCCTAAGATTATTAAACCAAAAGGTTCCTGCACCCAAGTTCTTTTTCTATACCAAGGAGCTTTTTTGTTTATTACATGATCTATATCTATTGCAATACCAAAGAGAAAAGAAAATATAATTATTAAGGCTAAATTTTTTAAGTTAATATCAAAAATTATTAAACATGCTGCCAGTGAAAAAAGAAAATGATTTAGTTTATTCATATTTTTTTAATCGAATGAAAAATTAAAAAATTTTTGCATATCAAGAAAAGTTTATATACCAATTTACCAATTTTAAATTTGATGGCAAAAATTAGAGAAAGTTTATTTTCATTTATTCTTCCTGGAAAAAAGGAAGAAGGGGATGAGGAAAAGAAGAAAGAAAAGGAAAAAATAGAGGCTGAGAAAAGAAACCCTCTCATCCAAGGAAAAACGATTAGTTTGAAAAATGGGGAGAAAAGGTACAATTTAATTATGGAAAGCACTGTTTCCGGAATAGAGAGATTTTATTTCTGGATTTTAAGGTTTATTAAACAGGAACCAAATTTCGGTTTGGGTTTTGATACGGTTGAAAAAATATACGATGTTTTTGATGCTTCGGTAACAAGCAGCTTTCACGGTCATATAGGGGCAAAACTTGCAGCAATACAGCAACAAGCATCACAATACCTCGCAACAATTGGCCAGATGGTTAAAACAATATTTCCTATAGTTAGAGAATTAAGAATAATTGATGAAAGATTGGAATACTATGATAAAAGTGCTAAAGGTGATGAAAGCGCGGAAATAGCATTAAAATCTATATGGGTGGAGCTTGTTGAGAGGGGAGTTGAAAACCCTAATTCTGTTTATGGTTTGGCAACAAAAGTTGGTTTTCTCACGCTTCCCGATTTATTTTTCAAAATTAATCCAAAAAATGGTGCAGCAGGAATAAAAGAAGCCGTTGAATCGATGAAAAAAGAGGGCATAAATAAGAAAGTTAGAGATGTTGTCCAAAAAAAGCTCTTTCAGTACTATACTTGGAAAGAAAGAACAGAAAAGGAATTGAGATTTAGAAGGAATTTT
>CAZFVX010000111.1:0-2724 GCA_964522675.1 uncultured archaeon | reverse complement strand
CATTAAGTTTCTTAGCTAATAATTTTGCATACTTAACAACAGGCAAAATATGAAACTTCCAATCCCATTCATCACATTCTTTTTTAACAATTTCTCTAACTTTTTCAATTTTCTCACTCATAATCATTAAATAAAATTGTGTTATTATCCTACAAGTTGAGTTTTGAATTATTTCTTTTTTAACCCTTTAAGTGAATAAACAATAACTTTCCAATGCTGAATAATATGTAGAATAATAAAGATAAAAAACACTGGTTGAATAAAGTTTGTAAAAGACAGATTAATAAATTTTGATACTATCATTAATACAAATATTATTAATAATATCCAATCTACAATTAAAACGCTCTTTTTCATAATTTTACTTAAGCTGTTATTTTATATAAATCTTTTTTATTAAAATAAACAAAAAAAGAAGTAAAGAAAGAATTCTGTTCTTATATTTATTTCCAAACCCTCTAAAAAATTACAAAAATAAAAGCAACCAGTTTTAAAATTGAAAGATAAAAAATTTCTTAAAAATAATAAAATTTGCAAATAGACAAAAATAAAGGCAAAAAATAAAACAAGGCTATAAATATTTATTTAGTTGGATTAGTAACTCTTCCCAAGAATAAAATATTTCCTGTTTCTTTTTCTTGGATTATGAAAATAAATGGATGGTCTGCTCTAAAGATATTTCTTGGTATATGCACTCCAGTGCTAATAACAACAGCAGTTGCAGCAGCTGCTTCTGTTCCCTTTTCATCAACTTTAACATAAGCTTGGTGGATTACAGAACTAATAAACAAATTTCTCTCATTCGTCATTCCTGAAAAATCTGCCTTTCCTGGCTCAAACGCGGTTGGCATTCCTAAAGCTTTTAGATTTTCATTTAAAGTATATTTTGTTTCAAATTCAAATTTTGGAATATAAATCGCATCTAATTTTGTTTCTCGCATTTGATTTTTCCACTCTTCCAGTTTTTCTGGTGTTAAAGAAGATTCTATGATACTAAGATTTTCTGTTGGTAGCAATATCAACATTGAAATTTTATTACCTTTATAAGGAAGCTCTAAAATCTGTAACTCTCCTAAATCTGCATAATTAAATTTTGCTTTATCTGGTTTCATGTACATCATTGGGGTTTTTACAATATTTGTAGGGGTTACATAGAAATTCATTTCTCTAGTATCTTTAGGGTTAAATTCCCATTCCCATGTTCCCTTAAAATAAATTGCATTTGTAAGAACTAATCTTGTTAATGCATTCAAAGAACCTGGAGGAAGCAAGTTTTTAATTTTTTTATTAGTTTGTTCTTCTATAAAACTATTAATCGTTTGTCTTGATTTTTCAGTTTCTTTTATAAAATCCAAATTTGCTGCCTTACCACCATAATATTTTTCAACTCTATTTCTGTAGTCTTTAAGTAAAGGATAATCTTGCTGAATCCACAACGCATTACCAGTTCTCAGTTCATAATCTCTATATCCTTCGTTAATCTCATTATATATTTTTGCAAAATTCGGTCTTAATATGCTATTTTCTGGAAAATGAAAAACAGACTTCATTTCGTCTGCCGTCTGTCCTCTTGCACCTTCATAAGTCATCGCTAAAGCTGCAAAAATACTATAAGGGGAGTAAAAAATATTACCAGTTTCAGATTTAGTTAGTTCTGAATAAAGGTCAAAAGCAAATTGATTATTAGCGTTTACAACTTCTTGAATTCCTTCTTGTGTCCAGCCAGTATCATCTGCTTTAGGTGGATGCTTGGGGCCAAAAGGATAAAGAAACAATACAGCTACTACTGCTGCTAGTGTTATAAATGCTATTCCAATTGGTGCTAAAGCTTTCTTATTCATATTTATAATATATTTTTAGTATTTTATAAATACACTGAAAGATTTGAATTAGATTAAAGTGATCAGCTTCAAGCAATAAGTTAAATTATCATTTTCTAACTTTAAATACAGAAATTATAGGAATTTTGATGGCAACCTTATACCATAAAGGATTTACTTTCTTTAAATTCTCGAGAGATTTCGCATCCACAAAATCTTCTATATTAAATCCATTTTTTATAAGTGTTCTTATATAAGTTTGAAAAGTATAGCGGTAAAAAAGCATTTTAATCTTAAAGATAGACCAGTTTGTATATACCTTTCCCTCTTTAAAATAACTTCTAGGCCTGTATTTCTTTTTATAGAAAAATCCCTTGACCACATCGCTGAGTGGATTGCTTATAGAAAAGATAAAAACACCGTTTTTCTTTAAGACTCTGTGAATCTCTTTAAAGGCTTTATTTAAATCTTTAAAATGATCAACGGTTAATGAAGACAATACCAAATCAAAGTATTCTGATTTGTATGGTAATTTATAAACACTTCCAACTCTAAAATCAACATCTTTAACTTCCCTTTTTGCTATTTCAATCATTTTTTCACTTATATCAATTCCAAAAACTTTAGCACCTCTCTTTTTTAGAATTTTTGCATAAATCCCACTCCCACAACCCAAATCCAAAATTTTCTTTCCTTTTACATTTTTTAATAAAGATAAAGTGGCAGGCATTTCAATAAATTCATTAATAGGTTTTTTCTGCAACCTCAATTGATGATACGTTTCTGCAATTTTATTATAAATTTTTTTAACTTCATCTCCCATGAGCTTATTTAGTTAAAATATAATAAAAATCTTCTATTTTAAAGCGATTGTTTATTAAACTTCGTGGATAAATAAAGTTGG
>CAZFVX010000110.1:0-2764 GCA_964522675.1 uncultured archaeon | reverse complement strand
AGTAAAAGTATTATACCATCATGGATTGCTCATTGTATTTACAACTTTTTTATTTTTATGTATAGCTAAAACAGAAGATAGAAATATAACACTGTTATATCTAAATAATTTATTTCTCAACCGTGCGTAAAAAGTTTAAATAATATAAAATTAAAAATCTAAATATACTTGTTTCCTTATGATTTAAGTCTAATGGAAAGTGATTGAATGAGTACACCTATCAATGATGCTAAGGTGAGGGAAATTGAAAAAAGACTGTTGCCAAAGTATAAAATTTCTCTCGTTGTCCGCAGAGAGTATAATAATCCTGTTTGTGAGATATTTAAGGAAATAGACCCACAACCTGTAGATGAGATTGATATAGAAGTAGCTAGGTTGGTTTCGAATAAAGAGAAAGGTATAAGACTTGGTTGTTTAGATATGAGTAAACCTGATGAAACTGAGTATTCTGAAAAGGTATACGGATGGAAAGGTAAGGCTAATTATGTTGAAGAAATCTGGAAATTTTTGGAAAAAGTAAAGAAAATCGAAGAAAAATATAGAACTTTAAGGAACAAAGTCTTTAAAGAGATGGCAGAAAAAGTAAGTACTGAATATTCTAAATTATCATTTATAGAAGGATTATTAGGATAAGTTATGTTTTTACTACCAATTTAGATATTTTAGATAAACCTTTAAGTAGAGTGGGATTGAAGAATGGAAATGTTAATAATTTATTTCTCTATTTTAATTAAAGTTAGAAGATAATGGCAATTAATCTTAAATTTTATGGTGGGGTTGGGGAGATTGGGGGGAATAAGATACTTTTGGATACGGGAAAAACTCGGGTGTTTCTTGATTTTGGGATGAGTTTTAAGCGGTCGAATATGTTTTTTTCTGAGTTTTTACAGCCAAGGAAAAGCAATGGCGTTGGAGATTTTATTGAAATGGGACTTTTGCCCGATATAAAGGGAATTTACAGGCGGGATTATCTTGAGCACACGGGTATAAAACCAAGGGAAAAACCTTTTGTTAATGGTGTTTTAATTACACACGCCCATGCGGATCATTGTGCTTATGTTCATCACTTAAGACATGACATTCCCATTTACTGTTCATGGGAAACTTGTGCAATAATGCAAGCAATTGAGGATACGAGCCAAACCGGGTGGACGGAACTAATAAATCTAAAGAAAAGTTTCCAAATAAGAAAACGTAAAACAAAAGAGGGCTTTACAAGAGTTAAAGGAAAGGAGGCAAAAATACCAAGAAAAATTTTCATGAGAAAAACTTTTGAAATTAAAGAAATAAAAGCAGAGGCCATTCCCGTTAATCATTCCTTACCGGGCGCGTGCGGGTTTATAATAAATTCACAGGGAAAAACAATAGTTTATACGGGAGATTTAAGGTTTCATGGTTGGGGAGGAAACTTAACAAAAAAATTCGTAGAAAAAGCAGAAAAAGAAAACCCCGATATATTAATATGCGAAGGCACGAGAATAGATGAAACCTCAATCGAATCAGAAGAATTGGTTAAGGAAAGAAGCAAAAAGGTAATAGAAAGTACAAAGCAATTGGTTATAGTTAATTTTCCCGTGAGGGACCTTGACAGGATGAAAACTTTTTATGAAATAGCAAAAGAAACCGATAGAAAACTTGTTATATCCTTAAAACAAGCGTATTTGCTTGAACTCATGAAAGATTCTAAATACAAATATCCCACAATAAATGATAAGCATATAAGAATATTTATTCCTAAAAAGGGATGGGGAATTTGGAAAGATCAAAGATTTCCCGAAGAAATACAATTACAGGATTTTGATTACTGGGAAAGAAGTTTGCTTTCACACAAACACACGGTTAGTTGGAAGGAAGTTTCAGAAAACCAATCGGAATTTATACTAAGAAATGATATTTTTGAATTAAAGGAACTAATAGATATAAAACCAAAAAAGGGAAGCTCATATATAAGAAGTATAGTAGAACCGTTTGATCCCGAAATGGAAATAGAATTTGAAAGACTTAAAAATTGGTTAAAACACTTTAATCTTTTACCAATCCATCAAATTCATTGCTCGGGGCATGCAAACCAAATTGATTTAAAGAAAATAATTGAGGTAATTGCACCAAAAAAAGTTATACCAATACACACAGAAAAACCCGAAATATTTAAGGAAATTGTTCCAAAAGGCACGAAACTTGAGATAATTAAAAAAGCTTAATTTATTTGTACAATTTACAGTTTTTACAGTTATCTAAAATCTTTTTTTCGAAAGAACAATAAATTCCCCTTTCTAATTTAAAACTAAATTCTATAGATTTGGTTTTTATATGAACAATATCCTCTTTATATTCACAATCCTCTTTCATATCTTTTATTGAAAACAAAATTTTTAAACTTTATCCAATAACTATTTAAAATGCCATCCCCATATGATCATTTTTTTGAAGAAAGCGAAAGGTTAAAGAGATTTTTGGAAACGAAAGAAGAAGAACTTTTAAGCGGAAAAAAAGGTGATGCTGTTTATACCAGTTTAAATAAATTAAAAAGGGAATTTAGTTTTCTTAGTAGAAATTATATAAGGACATGTTTAGAAAAATATGGTTGGAAAAGATGGAGTAAAAATTCAAGTAACGATACTTATTACAAATCAAGAGATGAAATTCAGATATAACAATGTTATATTTAAATTATCACATTTTTATTTAAAGAAAATAAACAATTATAAGTATGTCTAAAATAAAATACGATTATAATGAAGATATTTTATATATTCGAAAAAAA
>CAZFVX010000109.1:0-2767 GCA_964522675.1 uncultured archaeon | reverse complement strand
TAAGGACTAAT
Source organism: uncultured archaeon (assembly GCA_964522675.1). Taxonomy (GTDB): domain Archaea; phylum Aenigmatarchaeota; class Aenigmatarchaeia; order QMZP01; family CAZFVX01; genus CAZFVX01. The sequence continues at coordinate 2,756 of CAZFVX010000109.1, read as the reverse complement.
ACAAATTTTAGGGAATTGATTAAACTAATTAAATCTAAAAATTATACTTTTTAATATCTTTAATTAACTCTCTATACTCCTTTTTTTTATCATAAACAAATTCAGAAGGAGATTTATTTGTCTCTTTAAATTCTCTTGTTATATTTAAAATATAGTTAGCACTGTCTCTAATCTCTTCTGGAAAATAAGACCAAATCTCTGGCATAACTTTTGAGAAGGTTTTTCTATAATTTTCATTAGACAATGAATCCTCTATTATTCTTTTAATTTTTTGTGGTATTTCTGCCTCACTATTAATTATATTTGATCCAGGGTATGTTATATATTCTCCAATTAGGTTAAATCCTAATAAATTATTACCAATCTTAGTAGATTCTGGTGTATGAATGTGATAAAACAAATTTGAACATAAAGGAATCAAGGTAGAACGATAATTTGTGTGTCTGTATAAAAAAGGAACTCCTAACTGAATGGCCTCAAATAAACTCATACTTCCTGTTAAAATACTTAAATCACTATATTTAAGTAATCCTAAAAAGATTTCTTGTGGAAAACGATCAGTAATATAAAGCAAACACTTTTTATTTGGAGGTTCTTCTTTACTTTCTTTAGATAGAACTATACCTAATTCCTCGAATCTTTTTCCCCATGCTTCTAAATCATATTCATTTATAAGATTTTCTCCATCTATTAATAAAAGTAAAGATTTTTTTTCAAAGTCTTCACAAAGAAATTTTAAAAGAGCATATGTCGCATCAAATTCATCAGGAAAACATGCATAATTTGAAATCAAAACTCTATCTTTAACATCTTCAGGTAATGATAAATATTTTTTTAATTCTGATTCAAAATCTTTTTTATTTGAAACTTTTAGTTGTGAAGAAGAACCAGAATAACCAACCCAAAATTCTCTTGGTTCAATCTCTTCAGGAAGGAAATAAATTGATGTAATTCGTTCAATCTCTTCAGGAAGGAAATAAGTTGATATAATTCCAATTTCATTTTTACGGCGTGGGTAAGGAAATCCTACACCAGGGTCGTGAATTGTTATATATAAAACCTTCCCGTATACTTCTTCTATTTTTCTATACATTGACCCTGCGGGGGGTGAATCGTAAGATATCACTACAGCTTTTTCTGAGGTTGGTTCTGGTTTAGTTGAAATTGAAATACCTGGATATCTTTCCTTTTGTTTATCAGTGTCAAAAACTTCTAATATCCTAGGCTCATATCCATTTTCAATTAACTTTTTTATTATTATTTTTACCTGTGTTCTATCTCCCCACCCTCCAAGTTCCAAAGGATTTATATAAACATCTATCATATAAATCACTTTAGATGTAGATTAATTAAACTAATTAAATCTAAAAATTAAAAAAAGAAAAGTTGTGGATTAAATACTTTCTTCCTCTTCTTTAACTTTTTCTTCAACCTCTTCTTTTATTCCCAGTTTTTCTACAAGTTCTTTATATCTATTTCTAATTGTAACTTCCGTTACTCCTATTGCATCTGCAACTTCTCTTTGTGTTTTCTTTTCTCCTTCTAATACCGCTGCTATATATAAAGCTGCTGTTGCAACACCTATAGGCCCTTTACCGGAGGTTGCATCATATTTTCCCGCTTCTTCTAAAATTTTTACTGCCCTTACCTGAACTTTTTCTGATAAACCAAGTAAAGAACCAAATCTTGGTACATAATCTTGTGCTTTTGCTGGTAAAATTTTTATTCCAAGTTTCCTTGATATGTATCTGTAAGTTTTTCCTATTTCTCTTCTTCCTATTCCAGACGCTTTAGAAATTTCATCTAATGTTCTTGGTGCTCCTTCTTCTCTGCAAACGGCATAAAGTAATGCTGCTATTATCGCTTCTGTGGAACGACCTCTTACTAAACCCTTATCAACTGCCTTTTCATATAATTTAGCAACCTTTTCATGAATTGCTTGAGATAAACCTAAATATGAAACCAATCTTTGTAATTCAGAAAAAGCAAAAGACAAATTTCTTTCTTTAGATTTTATTAATCTTTTTTGCCATTTAGTTAGTCTATAATACTGTGTCCTCTTTTTTGGAGAAACTTTAAATAGTTCTCCCACTCCTTTTCCAATTTCTGTTGTAATCCCTTTATCATGTTTTGTTGGTGTTAGTGGAGCTCCCGTTCTTACCCTCGCGGCCCTTTGTTCCTCATCAAATGCCCTCCATTCCTGGGACATATCAATAACAGATTCATCTAAAACTAATCCACAGTTAGCACAAACGGATTCACCTCTAATAGAATCATATTTTATATTTGTTGAGTTACATTCTGGACATCGCATAATTTCTTTTACCTTTTTCATACTATTTACCCCCTTTTAGTAACTATAGTAAAATTAATATATTTTATTGTTTACTTATTTATAAAGATTTCGGTACTACAATATAATAATTACACTATATTTAATAAATGTTTTTATATCTAATATATAAAAAATTAAAATGAGGTTGATTATAAATGGTTAAAAGAGATTTCCCCCTTGCACCTTTAGAAAGAATAGCAAGAAAGGCGGGTGCTACGAGGATTTCTGAATCAGCATTAAAAGCTTTAAGGGACTGTGTATTAGAAATAGCTGAAGAAATTGCCGCAGATGCTGTCGTGGCGGCAAGACATGCAAAAAGAATAACATTAAAGAAAGAGGATATAAAATTAGTTTCTAGGTAATTTTAAATACTTTTCAAACAAATCAAGCCAATCAAGCATAAGCCTCGTAATTAAAAAAT
>CAZFVX010000108.1:0-2774 GCA_964522675.1 uncultured archaeon | reverse complement strand
TTGAAGCATAGGAACAACAGATAATTTTCTCAGGTAAAGTTTTTGAAAATTTAGCACAAATTTTTGCCGTCCATATAGTTGTCTTTTTATTATATTTAGGATTTAAATTGCTATGGCGAATATTCCATATAACAGGAATTTTAAGTATTTTTCCAACTAACCCGCCAATTAAATCTGAATGATACATCCAGGTTTGAATTACATCCGGCTTATAATTTTTTACAATTCTCAATAACTTAAAAAATCCTGAAAAACTAAAAAAACTTCTCCACCCTCTTTTCATTCCAACCGCAACTACAGGAATATTTAACTTTTCTATTTTTTCTCCCATGAGACTGATATTTGTTAGAGAAGCAATATAAATATCAAAACAACTTCTGTTAATTTTTGAAACAAGTTTATATAGCATCATTTCAGCTCCGCCAGTGGAAAGGCTTGTAATAATATGGAGAACTTTAATTTTTTTATTTAAATTTCCAGCCATTTTTTAGCAATTTCTTCTAACTTTAAATGCTCTATTGATTTTTGAGCATTATTTTTAAACTTATTTTTCAATGCTTCATCAAAATATAATCTATCTATTGCTTCAGCCAAAGCATCTTCGTTCTTATTTTCTACTAACAATCCATTAAAGTCACTTTTAATTATTTCACTTGGGCCGGTTTCGCAATTTGTAGCAATACAAGCGCATCTATTTGATAATGCCTCAACTAAAACCATTGGAAAACCTTCATATTTTGATGATAGTACATATATTTCACTTTGAAGATAATAATCTCTTATATTGTCTTTTTTTCCCGGCAAAAAAACTTTTCCTTCTAAATTTAAATTATGAATTAATTTTTCTAATTCTTGCTTTTGGCTGCCTTCTCCAATTATTAAAAGTTTTGCTTCTTTATTTGCTTTTGTTTTAGAATATGCTTTTATAAGCATTTCAAAATTTTTTGGCTTCTCTAGTCTTCCCACGCTCAATATATAGGGCTGATATTCAGATAGATCTTCCTGAATTTTATATCTATCATCTATAACAACCGGATTATAAATAGTAAATGTATTTTTTAACCTATAATCTCTATTTAGAATTTTCTCTATTTCCTTTGATACCGCCACTACCTTCTTTACATTGCTAAACTTATATAAAAACCTAATAAATATTTTTTGAAGCCGATTGCAATTTCTGCTTGGATTGGTATGAATAGAAATGATAATTTTTTTGCCTGTTAAAATACAAGGAAAATTAGCGCTTTCTGTAAATGAAAAAATATAATCTGGATTTTCTTTTTTAAAAATTCTTTTTAATCTAAAGGTTCGCTGGAATAATCTTAATAACTTTACAAAATAATTTGATGAGGCGGGGGCATTTATATTAATAATCTCTCCGCCATATTTGTATTCAACTTTGTTGTTAAAAACAACTATTTTTACCTCATAGTCCATCCTCTCAAATTCTTGCGACAAAAGCGAAACAACCCTTTCAGCCCCACCTTTTGTTAAAGTTGGAATTATAAGGAAAATTTTTTGTACTCTATTTCCAGGGAAAAATAACATCCTTTTAAGTTTAGAATTTTTCTCTGTTCTAACAGCATTTATATCAGAGAACAAATTTTTTAACTTCAGCCCTCTACTCTAAATACCTATTTGACTAAAGCAATTTGTATTTACTGATACATAAAAATCTCTTTTCTGAGTTTGGTATTAGTATATTTCTAGTTCCTCTCAAGAAATATCTCTAATCCTCCCTTCTCACCTCTCACCAATTCGTTATCATTCAATAAGTCGTCTATTGAATTGTATTCACTGCAATAACCAGCATCAAAAATTCCAATCTTTTTTCCAAGTTTATTAATTATCTTTTTAATCAATTCGGGTTGACACTGAAGATAAGGATTGGGCTCTCTGCAAACCTTTTTAAGTTTAAATCCAAAGCTTTTAAGAGTATCTAAAAGATCCTTTATTTTCTCTTTTACAATATGAGGATGAATTTCTATAAAGAGTTTAAGTGGTTTTCCTGAAGAGAGTAGGGCTTTCATTCCTTTTATAATTTCTACCTCATAACCTTCTACATCCATTCTTACAATATTAGGTAAAGGTTTATTCTCTAAAAATTTATCAAGGGTAACTGTTTTTACAAAAGTCTTTTTTTTGATTAGGGATTCACTCTCTTTAATTTTTAGCATCGAATTCCAATTCCGCAAAGGCGTGAGGTAAATAGGAAGAACCTTGTTTTCGGGACCTATTGCCAATTCAAATGTCTCTACATTTGAATAATTATTTAATTCGATATTTTTCTGAAGCAGCTCTACATTCTCAGCTACGGGCTCGATTGCATAAACCCTACCACTATTACCAACCAACCTCGCTTCTTGTAAGACATAATATCCTATATTAGCCCCAATATCTACTATTACATCACCTTCCTTGATCCACTTCCGGAAAAACTCGGTAGCAAATGGTTCTCTAACGCTGTTCCTAAAAAGGTCGTAAGAGATCCCTAGGTCATTTGGATCTAAATACATCCAATTGTCCAGAATTTTCTTCTTTATATATCGGTTTCTAAACTTAATCTTTAGCAATTCTTGAGATAGAAAATTTTCAAATAATATGACTCTAATAATCAAAGATCTTGTTATTCTGTAAATAAAAGTAAAAAGGTCATCTTCTTGTGCTCTTTTTTTTAATCTTTTTAACAAATTCTCCATAATTATAATTTTATCTCTTTATTTTCTTATCAAAAATTCTATACTATCTTCTTTTTCTTTTAAAAAAATGATATT
>CAZFVX010000107.1:0-2785 GCA_964522675.1 uncultured archaeon | reverse complement strand
CTTTAAATACATTAGAAAAAAGAAATAAAAAATTTGTTAAGAAGTTAACCGAGGGCAAAATTAGTGAAGAGCAATTTTTGAACAAACTTTTCCATAATCTTAATGTGGATATTAAAAAGGTTGGGGCTTACATCAGGAAACTTAATAGAATACTTTTTTCCAGAAATGCTCCCTTTGATGAGAAGGTTAAAAAAGAGCTATCTTTTAGTTTTGATGAATAATGAAGGAAAAGAGTGGAATGAATTTAGGATTAGAAAGTTTCATCTAAACGAAATTTTTGAAAAAGTATTATCTTCTTGTGTTGTAGGCAAAATGAAGCCAAAGAAAGAATATTTTAAAGAGGTTATTAAACGATTACACATAAAGCCACAAGAATTGTTATTTATTGACGACAAAGCATCAAATATTAAATCAGCAAGTTCTCTTGGTATTAAAACTATTCTTTTTAAGAATCCAAATCGATTAAAACAGGAATTATTAAAATTAGGTATTGTGTGTTAGTTATCTAGATTTCAAATTACTTGATAAAATTTTATTTAAGCAAAGGGGCAAACATACTTTTGTACCTGGTAAAGTTTATACTTGCGATCAAAAGATATAATGGAATCTTGTTCCCTTATTTTTCCTATCTCTAGAATGTGTTGTGTTTTAGTTTTTTCTCCGTGGGCGATAAGGTAAGACTCTAAATTTTCTTCTTCAGGAGAATACGAAACCAAGAAAAATTCTGACCAGTCTGGTGGGAATGTTCTTTCTAATATTAAGCATTCATGGTCTATTAGATTAAACAAATAATTGAAGATATCTGAATTATATTTACTTTTTAAATTTTCAAGATTCAAAGGTTCTACCTTAAAATACTTATCATCGAGGTGATATCCAAAATAATAGAACTTTCCTTTTTTATGACCTTCTTCCATCGCTTTTATCTTTGGTTCCAACCAATATTTTAGTAAGAGCTCTATACTTATACCTTCTAGAGGCTCTTTAAAATTCTCCAAAAACTTGCTTACTTTACCGTATTGTTTAGTTGCCATAAGATATTTTACCCTTAATTCAATTTCTTTATGTATCATATATCTTAAACCACTCATAGGTCCAAATTTTTTGGCAAATTTTACTAATTCCTTAAACTGTCTTGTGCACCTAAATTGTTTTGTGCGTTTCATTTTTAACTACTCTAAAAGAGAAACAAAGTAGTATATATTTTTTATTGCGGACATGTCCGTTTTAATCTATCAGATGCATGTTAAATAAATCAGGTAAAATTTTACTTTCCGCTCTTCTCAAAAGATCTTGGTATGTTGATTTAGAAACTTTCATTAATTGTGCTAACTTTCTGATGTTTGTTTTTCTTGGGATAGAATAATAGCCATGTTCTATAGCCAATTCAAAAGCTCTTTTTTGTTTTTCTGTTAATTGTGGAATAGCATGAGGGAAATAAACATCTGTTAATTTAGCATTTACCAACTTTATAATTTTAAAAAAGTCGCACATCTTCTTCGCTTCTCTAATAAATTTATTTATCATTTCTCTATAAAAAGAAAAGAATTCCCAATATTCAAAACCTTCCTTGTCAATAAACACAGGTTTTTGAAAAAATATTCTATTTTTAAACTTTCCAATTGGAAGTTCTGTGCTCCTTTCGACAGCTATCATTATATTTTTATTCAGCTCTGCTTTTATTACATTTTTATCTTTTTTAAAATCGTTAAAGAATCTTCTAATATCTTTTTCATCTCCAATTAATCTGTGCATACCAATCGAATACACCTCTCCTTTTTCTTTATAAGATCCAAGATAAGTTATATGAGTCATTAAATTGTATTTGGGCATCCTGTTTCCTACAGTACAATCGTGTTTCAATTTTAACTTGCATAACCACATACGGACATGTACGTATTGAAAATTTATAAAGTTTACTAAAAATTTGGTATTTTCGAAAGAATTCTAAACATAATTAAGTTATTAATAAATTTGAACAAAAAAGGATAAAAATTTACTTTATAATTCCTTCCAACTCCGAAACATTTTGAACATCGTAGTCTCCTTTAACCTCTCCTGGAGAAACCCAATTGACAGAAATTGTAGTAATTCCTAAATTTTTACAGCTTTCAATATCTTGGTCTCCCTTTCCAATATAGTATGCTGGTTTTCCATACTTTTCGATAAACTCTTTAAACAACTCTTCTTTGTTAGGTTGTTTTTCCATTGGACTTTTATAAACTATGTCAAATAAATCAAAACACCCAATCTTTTGCAAGATAGGCTCGACCGATTCTTCAGGGGCGGAAGTAATCAATGCCAATTTGTATTTATCCTTTAATTTCCTTAAGAATTCTTCAAATTCTTTAACCAAATCATCTTCTGTTACTTCGGCAACCGTAAGGATTGTGTACAGTTCTCGTGCAAATTTAGTTTCGTCTTTTCATCCACTTTACCTAAAAACCTTTCCATAACCTCATGGACCTTTTCAAAATAATTTTCGAGACCAGCATAATTGTTGATTGACTCGTCGTTTAACAAAATGGACATTACATAAAACCATCTCTTGTGCGCTTCTTCAAATGGTCTTGACTTAAGCAAAGCGCCGTCAAAATCCACCGCTATTATTGGTTTTTCTTCCATATTTTTTTATTATATCAAGGGCATAATTTTTAAACTTTACGGAAATTGAGATTTTGAGGAAAAATTTTAAAAATCCAAGAGGAATTTAACAACATCATGACAGACAAAATCGTAGTTGTGGACTTTTCAGGAACTTTAATTAAGCCATTTGTAGCGGAGC
>CAZFVX010000106.1:0-2796 GCA_964522675.1 uncultured archaeon | reverse complement strand
AACATGTCTTGATCCACATCTAGAGATTGAAAAACATTTGTATTATAATTTAATAACTCCAAAGGGTGATGTAAAATATTCTGTCAGGGGAGAAGATTTAGTATTTGGGTTTGACACAGAACTTAAAGAAGGATGTTTTTATATTAATTATCGGCTCAATTCTTTCTATTATTGTGAAAAGATAGAGGATGATTTGGTGCACTGGATCTTGGTAGAGTCATATCAACATGGAAGTTTAATTCAAGCTCGATTTATTCAATCCGTCGAATACAAGGGCGATTTTGTAGAGGTAGAGAATGAAGAAGAAATAAAAAGGCTTAAATTAATGCTAGATAAGTTTATAGACCAAGAGAAAAAAGAAAATTTTTTTAATTTAATTGAAGAGATTGATGAAAAATTAAAAAAACAAAATATTCCAATCTTTCAGCGTCCTTTACGGGCAATAAGAGAAATTTGCATACGACAGAAAATGAGTCTAAATGTGGTTCCTCAGGGGCCAGCGCTTCCAGGAGATTATACTAGAGATAGTTTGGTCGCTCATATTTATAATTGGTATGAAAAGCGATATGGGGATCGTTTAAAAATTGATTTTAGCCCGGGCAGTGCAGCTGTTTTTATAAAAGGAGATATATGGAAGATTAAATTTCCTTTATTATATGGAAGAGCAAAGCTTGTATTTGACCCTGATTTTAAAAGATACAAAATAGATACAAGAATTAAAATTAATGAGCCCGTAATTATTAATCCATTGAATTGGATAGAAGGTTTCACGATAGAAATTGCTAAAAGCCTGTCAAAACAAGAGATGCAGGAACTATCCCAATTCATTATACTTGCTTTTGAAGTTCTTTTATCATTAGTAGAAATTATAACAAAGCCATATATTCCTGAAGCAAGAGCTGATTTAAATTCTGCTGTAAACTATATTTTTTTAACTCCTCCTCATTATGGGCAATCCAAATGGGCTTCTCTCCAATTCGTAGAGAAATTATTTAAATGTTACTTGGAGCTTAAAAGAGTGAGTTTTCCTAAAAAACATGATCTGAAATTATTGTTTAATTTAGCTTATCAAAACGGATCCCCTATTATTTCTATTAGCGATATTCGGAATGTACAATGTTCAGCAGATGTGAGATATGGTAAAATAACTGTTACCTTAAAAGAAGCTGTTTTAGCTCATCATTCTTCATTAAGGATTGGTTCTATTTTAATTCCCGCAATAAAGGCAATATAAAGTAAGATTTAAAATAAAAAATAAAAAATAAAAAAGATGGGTTATTTTCTATACCAAAATTCAGGATATATAAAATTTGAATTTTGGAATTTGAAATTGTTAATGTTTCTTATTATGAAATCAATTCCTTATAATTTAATTCGCTGGCTTTTATATTCGTCTGATATTTGGCTCCGAAAGAGGTATTTCTATTTAAATTTCAAGTCCTTTAAAAGGGATTTAACTCGTGAATATTTGGAAATATAAATATATTATTGCTTTACCCGAAAAGATTAAGTTTTTAAATAAGTAAAATTTAGAAGATTTTTACACCTATATAAAGATTAATGAAACACATTTGTATTAATGAACAATTTTTAGAAGTATCCTAAGACTTACTTTCTTTGTTATAAATGAACCATCTTTCTTGAAGCCTGTAATAACATCTATTTTAAAATCCTGATTTAATCTATCGAGATGTTTTTTAGCCCAGTTATTAAGAGCGGGTAAAAAAATATTTGAAATCACTTCTCTTATATATGCTAGTGGTATGTTAGCTCTAAAGTTTAAATTATCTACTAATGATGGCAATCTCAGAATTTTTTTTAATTCATCATATCCGTGCAATTTTTTGAGCCTTTCGAATTGGAAGATTATGTTATTTTGTTCTATTGTCACCAAAGGGCTTTCAATGTGCTGTAGTAAATTTCGGATAGCCATTAGATATCTAAACCAAGGAGATTCTATGATTTTTCTATAAAAATCTTGTCCTAAATATCCATCTATTCTTGTTATTAAATCTTTTATACTATGTATAACATTTAAGCACGCTTCCAACAATGCTAAAAGATGTTGATAAGGTCGATAACTATAAATTCTTCTATTGTGTTTTCCTTTTTTAAGTAAATATTGATTTTTTCTAAATAATTCTTTGTCGAGAAATAACAATTGCTCTAATTTATTATCTAATGCCATCATAGAATCTTTGATTAGATCCTTAATTTCTGTTTTTGTTGGACAAAATTTTACGAAACCATAAAATATATCTAAATAGTTTATCCCTTTAGGATTATTTAAATATCTCCAGATATAAACATCAGGTATTAATATCCATATGTATTTACCGCTATTAGTCTTGCTTAATACTTTCTTCATAATTTGTAATTTTAAATAAGCATAAGATTTGTGTCAAATCATTTGACTATAGGGAGGATAGCTACAATTTCAAAAGTCATTAAATAAGAGTTATCTGCCTAGAAAATTGATTATAGGTGAGATAAGTATCGGGAATTCCCTATAGAAAACTTGCATAATTATAATAATTTCTCCAAATTATAAAGTCAAAGAATAACTGTCAGGCACCCCGAGGTGTCAGGAAGTAACGGAGTCACCTATAAAAAGTTACCTCCTGATAATAAGCCATAATCTTGAAAAAACCAATAACAAAATCTAAATTCTAAATCTCTCAATCTCCATCAATCTCTCAGTCTCAACAAATCTCTTTTTTTTCTAAAAAACATCCGTTCCTAAACATTCATTAATTTTCTTACTTTTATTTGGTAACAATATTATATAAAAATATT
>CAZFVX010000105.1:0-2840 GCA_964522675.1 uncultured archaeon | reverse complement strand
CACCGGACTGTGGATCCGGAGGTTGGGGGTTCGAGACCCCTCGCTCACCCCAATAACTTATTTATAATCAACGATTTTCTTCCATCCTTATGTAGCTCAGGGTAGACCAAATTAGCTAATTTTAGATATTTTTAGTCACATATTGGACACATGAATTTTTATGCATTTAAGTTTACCCAATGACTTGATTTTTTGACTTTATGCTTATATATTATAGGCAAAAAGAGGAGCAACTTGGACAAAAAAGAGTTATATACACACAAAGACTTAATAAAAATAAATTAAAAAAGATGGAAAGAAAATATGTAGAAATGAAAGAAATAACCTATGAGGATTATTTAGAGTTCATAAAAGATAAAACATCAGTAATTATCGAAGATGTAGAAATAAAACTTCAAAAAAACTGGAATATAAAATCATATGCCCCACCAAAGGATTATACTCCTGAGCGAGCCACAGTGTGGAGTTTTCCAGATAGAGGAAATTGGGCAACTCATAAAGGAAATTATAGAGGAAACTGGTCCCCATATATACCAAGAAATCTTATTTTGAAATATACTCAGAAAGGCGATTGGGTCTTAGACCAAATGATGGGGAGCGGAACAACTCTCGTCGAGGCAAAATTGTTGGAAAGAAATGCTATAGGTGTTGATATTAATTTTGATGCTGTAATGGTTGCAAGAAACCGCTTAAATTTTTCATATAATCCTCTTTTCTATGAATATAAAGAACCAATAATAAAAACCTATTGGGGGGACGCCAGAAATCTTGATAAAATTGAAGACGAAAGCATTGATTTAATTGCAACTCATCCACCATATGCAAGTATAATTTCATATACTAAAAATAAAAAGCAAACCGATGATTTATCCCAACTCCCATTTGAAGAATATCTCAAGGAAATGAGAAAAGTGGCTGAAGAATCATTTAGGGTTCTCAAACCTGGGAAAATCTGCGCAATTTTGATGGGAGATACTCGTAAACATAAGCATTATGTACCCATTGCAATAAGAGTGATGGAGGCATTTTTGAATTCAGGCTTCATTTTGAAGGAAGATATTATTAAACTTCAATGGAACATGAAAACCACAAGAGAAAAATGGCGGGCAAAAGAGTATGAATTCTATCTTATAGCACATGAACATATTTTTATATTTAGAAAGCCAACAGATGAAAAGGAATACAGAAAACACAAATTCAGTATAAAATGGTGGGAAGATGGTCAAATATAGGGAACTCGGTTTTGAAGACTTTAAAGAATATACAACTTATTTTTTCAGTACTCTATTACCTTCAAATAAAACATATGAATATTTTGTTGATTGGGCCAAGGTGAAAGGAGTAGTTAATAAATACTTAGATGAACTTTCTCTTTTAAATTCCCTAACAAAAATACAAACTGAAAAAAGAAAGAAACATTTACATAATCTATTATTAAAATATCCACAAATAGTAGAAGTTATCCCACTTCTTATAGCTGAAAGAATTAAAAATGGAAGAATTGATATTTTCGATCCTGATATTGAAGAAATCATAACATTTGAATTCAAAGGCTCAATGGTTAATGAAAAAGTTATATCCAAAATTGTAGAGTTTTGTATTAAAACAGGAATCTTAGATTTATTTCAAGAAGTAAAAGATGTACACGATTATCTTCTTGGTGTAGAGGTTGGCATAGATACCAATGCTCGAAAGAATAGAAGTGGAGATATTTTTGAAAAGATGTGCCAAATGAAAATAAAAAGACTCATTGACAGAGAGTATATTCCGATAAATAATGACCCAAATTTTTCTCTTTATCCCATAATTACAAAAGGAAAAAGTAAAGGGAAAACGCATGATATAGTAATTTATAAAAATAACTCACCAGTGCTCATAATCGAATGTAATTTTTATAATGTAACAGGAAGCAAACCTATCTCAATAGCAGAAAGTTATATTGAGATGCATAGAGTAGCTATAAAACACAATATTAAATTTTTGTGGGTTACCGATGGACCAGCATGGCATAAAATGAAAGAACCCCTATTACGGAGTATGAAAGAAATAGATTGGATATTTAATTTCAGGATGTTGAACTTAATTAAGAAAATATTGTTATGAATTTAGAAGAGTACAATGATATTTCTAAAGTCATAAATAAGATAGGCGAAGAAATTAATTCAGTTTTAAATACTCGAAATAAAGAAAAATATTTCGATGGAATAATTTTACTTTATAGTTTCGTTGAAAATATATTAAAGTGGTTAGTTCTTATAAAAATATTATGGGAAAAAGCAAATAAAGAATTATCACAAAAAGAACTAAAGCATTTGCGGTCTTTTTATGGGAGATTAAATTTTTACAATGCTTTAAATATAGCTTTATCTATAGATTTGATAGATTTTAAGCTATTTGAAAGAATAAATACAATAAGGGAAGAGCGAAATAATGTGATTCACCAATTTTGGATATATACCCATCGGAATAATTTTTTAGCATTGAGAAAAAAATTAGAAAAACTTGCAAAAGTAGCCAATGAATTGGTTGAAGTGTTTAACCAATTGACAAAAGAAATTAGTGTAGAGGAAGTTTATAAAATATTTTTGTAAAATTTGTAAGATAAATGATTCCCATCATATATTAGATAGAAATTTTTTATATATTAGGGCTGTTTTTAATTAACTAAATTCAGTATTTGTAAGATTTAATTAAAACCTAAGAAACTTGGGCTATTTTTAATCCTTTTTAAAAATTCTTTCCTTCACTTGAAAGTATGTCTATATCTATTTTGACTGGCTCGAAGAATGGTCCTTGGTTAACACATCTTCCCCACCCTTAGAGGATGGATTGTGAAAGAA
>CAZFVX010000104.1:0-2867 GCA_964522675.1 uncultured archaeon | reverse complement strand
ATCTTGTTTATGATATTTATAAATTAACAAAGGGTGGTTCCAAAGGATGGTTGGAATTAGCAATATGCTTTGTTTCTTTAGGTGTGTGGGCAGTTTTTCAAATGATTTTCTTTTTAATTTTCAATAATTATTTTTTAAGAGTAATTTCTGGGATTATTTTATTTTTTGCTATGGCAATAACAATTTTTTTAGCGCCAACAAGTTTTATTCGTGATATGAAATTAAAGACAAAATGGTTAACAAGAAAAAATGTTTATATTCTTATTTTTTCTGTATTTACCTTATCTATTATATATAATTTTATTTTAACACCACCCCAAGGATATTTACCAAAATTACTTTCTATAAATGTGAATTTACTCATTATTTCTTTTTTGCTTGCAAGTTATAGTTTTTACGTGATGTATAAACAAATTAAAGTTAAACTTTGGCTATATTTAGGAATGAGTTGTTTAATCGCGGGCTTAGGAATGAGTTTAGTTTCTGTGGCTTTCACTAATTGCTGCGCGCCCGGATTACCTCTTCATGGAAAAGAAATTTGCTCTTCTTGGATTTATGATTACGTTCCAGTATTACCAACACCTTGTATAGAATCTTTAATTCCATTAACTTCAAATGGAACAGGGTTTGTGGGAATTGCAGAGTTTATTGGTATTCTCGTATTTTACAAAATGAGAAAAATATTTTCTTAAACCTAAAGATTTATAAACATAAACATTATTTATTTAATGTAACATTCAAAAGAGCTAATTCTTTTGATGTTATTAAAATTAAAAAGGGTGTAGTATGCAATTTAATAGAAGAAGTTTTGGTCCAAGGGAAATGCATAAGGTAGTTTGTGCTGAATGTGGAAAAGAAACAGAAGTTCCCTTCAAACCAGATGGAAAAAGACCAGTATATTGTAAAGAATGTTATATGAAGAAGAGAAAAAGTTTTTAAGTTAAAAGTTACTTCTTAACTATAACTTTCTTAGTCATATCTCTACCTTTCTTTTTTAAATTTTTTTAATTATATGAACAATTTAAAAATCCTTTTTTTAAAATGATATTTAATGAAAATTAGAAACCTTAAGAAGGAGGAATTAGAAATTATTTTACCTTGGATAAATGAAACGGTGAAAATAACCCTTGGAGAATTTTGGAATCCTGAAACAATAAAAGAAAATGTTATTAAATCCTTTAAAAAAGAACCCGAAGGTTTTATAGGAATAGAAGAAAATTCGGAGTTAATTGCTTTTATTAGAATTAAAACTTTAAAAAATAACACATGTCATATCTCTGACCTTTATGTGAAAAAAGAGTTTAGAGGAAAGGGTTTAGGAAAAAAATTAATGGAAATTGCAGAGGAATATGCTAAAAAGAAAGGAGCAAAAAGAATAACACTTAATGTTAGAAAGGATAACGAACCAGCGTTAAATCTTTATAAAAAATCTGGTTTTAAAATAAAAAAATATCAAATGTGGAAAATATTATGAATGAACATTATTTTTCTAAAAAACCAAAAGCAAAGCATAAAATAAGAGAAATTAAGGCCTTTTTAAAAGGAAAGGAATACAAATTTTTAACTGATTCTTCTGTTTTTTCTGGAAAAAGAATTGATTTGGGAACAAAAATATTAATTGAATCAATGGAAATTAAACCAAAAGATATTGTTTTAGATTTCGGTTGTGGTTATGGGCCAATAGGGATAGTTGCAGCAAGCTTTGGAAAAGAAGTTTATTTAATTGATTTAAATGAAAGGGCAATAAATTTAGCAAAAAAGAATATAAAATTAAATAAAATTAAAAATGCAAAAGCAATGCAAGGAAATCTTTTTGAACCCGTAAAAAATAAAAAATTTAATGTCATTTTAACAAATCCTCCAATGAGGGCGGGAAGAGAAATTATTTTTAAAATTATTGAAGAATCAAAAAAACATTTAAAACCCGAAGGAAGATTTTATTTGGTTGCAAAAACAAGGCAGGGAGCAAAAATTATAAAAGAAAAAATGAATGAAATTTTTGGAAATTGCGAAGAGATCGAAAAGAAAAGTGGTTACAGGGTTCTGATGTCGAAACTAGTTTCATGAAAAACGGTGGACAGAAGATTTATAAAGATTAAAAATCAATTTAGAGAATGAAAATTTTGATTCTGGATTTACATTATGAAAATTCAAAATCTTTTGAAACAAATATAAGAAAAGTAATTCAATCTAAATATTCCGCTTCAATTGAATTTAAAAGATTATTTGACCCTAAGTTTTCTTATGAAAATTTATATAATTATGATGGTATTATTCTTAGCGGTATCAGCAAAAAATCTACATGGAAAAAACAGAAATTTGTGGAATTCAGTGAAAAATTGGATGATTTAATTGAAAATAAAGAAACTTTGTTTTTTGGAATCTGTGGCAGTTATGAGCTTCTTGGTAAAATTTTTGGGTATAAAATCGTCGAAATAGATGTTCCGGAAATTGGTAATACTGAGGTCATGATTACTGGTTTGGGTATAGAAGACCCTTTATTTAATGGATTGGATAAAATTATAAACCCTTTTCAATATCATAAAAGAGCAGTTTCAGGTGTTGAAGAAGAAAAAATTCTGGCACAAAATGATAAATGTATACAGGCAGTCAAATTCGATAAAAACGTTTACGGCGTTCAGTTTCACCCAGAATTATCCAAAAAGTATAATGGGCAGGAAATAATAGAAAATTTTATAAAAATTGTAGAATCGAAAAAGTATTAAAAAATATTAAATACAATATTTATTAATTATTATTAAGCCTCGGTAGCTCAATGGCAGAGCGACTGGCTTGTAACTGGTCTATTGATTCCAGATGATAGTAAGAGACCAGTAGGTTGTGGGTTCAAGTCCCACCCGAGGCTT
>CAZFVX010000103.1:0-2931 GCA_964522675.1 uncultured archaeon | reverse complement strand
GAAAAACTAAATGAAAAGTTTGATATAGATTATTTTATTGTAAAATGCATTTTAACTACAAAATACAATAAATAAATTGTATTTCAGTCTTTTATTAGTCTATTGACAATTATTTAAATCTTCCTAAATTTTTTTAATAGAAAAGCAACAAAAAGAGGAGTGCTTATGGAAAATTTCAAAAAGACCTTATTCTTATTGCTATTATTCTTAGTATTATTTTCACCTCTTTATTCTTCTGAGAATGTAAAAATAAAATTACTTGCGAAATTTTATTTAAATCAAGAAAAAGAACCTATAGGGGATGTATGGGACATTGCAGTGGATGAGGAAGAGAATATTTATATTCCTGACATGTCTTTTAGTAATATTAAAATTTATGACAATAAAGGAAAATTAATCAAAATATTTGGGAAAAAAGGTGCAGGACCTGGAGAATTTGTAAAACCAATGAGAATTGATGTGAATGATAAATATATTTGTGTTCAAGACCCAGGATTATTTAGATACATTATATTTGACAGAAACTTCAAAGAAATAGCAAGATTTTTTTATCTTATAAGTGGTTCAGATAATTTTGTATTAAGTGGAAATAAATTAGTTGCGAATGCATATTTCAGAGGTGAGAAAGGGCGAGAATTCAAAGGAGTTATTCTCGATTTTAAAGGAAAAGTTCAAAAAACACTTTTTCCTATAAAATATCCAAAAAGTGATGCATGGAATAGAATAATTAATTTAAACGCCTTATTGGATGTATCAAAAGATGGAGAGATTTTTGTTGCTAAAACAAGCAAAGTAGAAATCTTTAAATTCGACAAACAAGGAAGTTTAATAAAAAAATTCGGTAAAAATCCTTCTTATTTTATTCCTGTTCGAAGGACAAAAGACTTTGATGATATGTTAAGGTGGGGAAGAGCGCCTCAAGGGATTGAAGCAGGAGAGAGATGGTATACTTCTTTTAGTTGGGTATCGGGTATATTTGCTTTAGAAGATTTATTAGGCATAGCTATAAGGAAATTCAATAAAAAATTAAAAAAATGGGAATGTTATATTCAATTTTATGATTTAGATGGGAATTTAATAGAAGAAGAAATTAAACTTAAAGAAGTGGGGTATTCCTCCTACAATGGTTTTTTTATGGATTCCAATCATAAAGACACATTCTATATATTGGAAGTTAATAGGGATATCGATCCACCGAAACACATAGTTTTAAAATATCGAACATACGAATAAAGGGATATAAAATGAAGAAGTCTTTTATTTTAATGGTTTTAATTATCGGTATTATTTTTATTTCGTGCAATTTGAAGAAAAACGATAAAATTGTAAAGGTTTTCAGTTCCTCACCAAAATTTGCGGGTAAAAAATATGTGGAATTAGAAAAACTCTATGAGATGAATGTTACTGAAATAAGCATGTTTGGAAAAGAATCAACGCCGAATTTTGATATGGTGATTGATTTTGATGAGAATAATAATATGTATATTCTTGATAGATATGAATGCAAAATATGGGTGTTTGATGAAAACGGGAAATTGTTAAGAACCTTTGGTGGAAAAGGAGAAGGACCAGGAGAATTTTTAATGCCTCATGCGCTTGTGGTTAAAAAGGACAGAATATATGTATTTTATGAATGGTTTAAATATAAGATATTGACTCTTGAGGGTAAATATGTATTTAATGACATGGCTCAAATTGAAAATCCATTAAAATATGAAACAGTCAATAATAACTTTTATATTTTCAAAGGAAAAGTAGATAGAACGTTTACCAAATTACAGTTCATATTATTAAAAATTGAAAATGATAAATTTTCCAAAGCTAAGGAAATATTTAAATATAAGTATCCTCCGGGTTTTGGTGCTCCAAATTATGATTTTTACTGGGCAAACTGGTTATTAATCACAGATGACGGGGAATTTTATTTTCCCGAAGACAATTTAAATAAATATTCCATAATAAAATACAATAAAAATGGCAAACCAGTACTAATATTCGGGAGAGAATATAGTCTTAAAAAATATTCAAAAGAAGCAAGGGAGAGGTTTTATTCTCTTTATGAGCGTGAGATTAAAAGAGGCGACAGGGTATTTCCTGAGTTTCCACCAGTTGTAAAAAAATGTTTCAGGATAAGAGAAAGAATATCTGGATAATTGTGGGAGAAACCTATGAAGACAATGAAAATCCTGATTTTGAAAATACAATTGATATTTTTAATGAAAAGGGAGAATGGCTCTATTCTTTCAAATCCAAAGTGCTCTCAAGATATTGCATTTACCATAACGGAAAAATATATAAAGTCTTACCCATAAATCCGAAAACATATGAACAGTATATAGAAGTTTATAAGATCAGGTATTTTGATAATCAATAGTTATTCTCAGAACATATTCCTTAAATTTCTTCTCATTTAAATAGAAAAATTTTATTTTCTATTTCTTATAATTTAATATCTCTTGTTACTATGTAAACATCTGTTTACATTTTTGACAAATTTTGTCAAAAATCCAGACTTTTGGATTAATTTCTTACAATTTTCATTAAAAATTTCAATTTTCCCTCGATTTGCACTGTTCCCGGAATCCTTGTTATTCCTGAACTTTTAAAAAATTTTAAAAATTTTTCAAGTTTTTCCCTCTTTTTAGTACTAAATTAATGGAAGGGGAAATTTATGAAAAATGGATTTAAGAGTCAAAAAAGCTCTTAAGTTCATAGAAGAGAATCTGGATAAAAATTTAACACTTAGGAAAGTAGCGAAATACTGTAATTTAAGTTATTCCAGATTCAGAGAATTATTTCGAAAAGAAGTTAAAATGAGTTTTTCGAGATATCTTATTCAATTACGAATTAAAACAGCAACGATGCTTTTAAGAAAAACTGAATTAGAAATCAAACAGATTTCTTCTCGAGTTGGATACAAAGATGTTTCAA
>CAZFVX010000102.1:0-2982 GCA_964522675.1 uncultured archaeon | reverse complement strand
GCAAAGATTGGAGGGTGTATTATTCGCTAATTGCTTTTTATGGAATTATAAGTGCAAAAAGAGCTGAAAAAACAAATTTGACTTCCCAAGATGTTTTTTTACTGGATAATACTTTAATTGAAGCAATCCCATCTGAGGCTACAACTAGGAGCAAAATTGGACAGACACCGCGATTACTACTAAGAGTTGAATATATGAATGACTTTTATATCGGTGATTTAAGGAGATATGTGAAAGTAAAACCAAAGGAAGGGAAAAGAATAGATGCATTAAGAGAAATATATGATTTTTATTTAGATGTATCTAGACTCATTGAGATCTTGAGAACTATTAAAGAAAATATTAAGAGAATATACTTATGGGTTCATCCTGAACTTTCAATTGACCTTGAGACTTTAAATGAATTAAAAAATGAATTTAAGGATAAAATTGTTTCATTGCCCCATAAAATTGATTAAAAGGAAGTAAATGTAATAGATGTAAATAATGAATAGGTTAATAATTTTCGATTTAGAAGGTACAATAGCTCATTTCAGAAAATTTTATACGAACTCTTCATCCCTTTCTTATGCATTTCCTCCCAGAACCACTATAACAGGATTGATAGCTGGAATTATGGGTTATGAAAGTGATAGATTTGGGAAAAATACATATTATGAGCTTTTCAATCTTGAAAACTGCAAAATTGCTTTGTCTATTAAAAACCCTGTAAGAAAAATAGTCCAAACAATTAATTATATCAGGACAAAGGAGTTGAAAGAAATAACAGGCAGTGGCGGACATACCCAGATTCCTGTAGAGTTTATTCTTCCTGTTAAATTAGGGGAAACTTTAAAATATAGAATCTATTTTTTTCATAAAGATGGAGAAATAATGAATAAATTGTTAAATCATCTTTTGAAAAATTGTTTCGTTTACCCTCCCTATCTTGGTATAACAGAGTGTCCTTGTAGGGTGATTTTTGTCGATGTATGTGAGAATTATGAAGTAAAAGACTTAAAAAATCAACAGAAGGTTAAAGTAAACACTGTAATCCCTATAAGACAAATCCAAGGTCTCCCTGATTTTATCCCTGGATATAAATTCATGAAAGAGGATAGAGTCCCGGTAGAGTTTAATTCAAAAAGAATGATAACGAAAATAGGGAGCTATATATATGAAAAGGATTGTAAGCCAATAACAATTAATGTTAAAGATAAAGTGTTTAAAATAATTTATAAAGATGGAGATAAGGAAATAACAGAACATGTAATTTTTATGGAATAATGAATCTGAAATTTTACTCCCATGAGGGGATTCCTTTAAAAGATCATTTAGAATTAGTTAGTGAAATTTCTGCTAGATTTATTCAATCCATTAGTACAAGATATAACTGGTTAATAAACATAGCAAAAATTATAGGAAAATGCCATGATTTTGGGAAATATACTTCCTTTTTTCAAAGATATCTTTTAAAAAAAGAAAATTTTGGGGTAAAAGCTCATCATTCTCTTTTATCCGCATTATTTACTTTTTATAAGGTTAAAGATTATCTGAGCAAAAATTATGGAGCAGAAAATTCAAAAATTGATAAATTTATACCTCTTATTTCTTATATGGTAGTTAATAGACATCACGGTGATTTGAGAAGTCCTGAAGAAATTATCCCAAGAAGAAGTGATCTAAGAGACTATCCTGAATTAAGAAATCTTGAGCCAGGCTTACGAATAGAAATTAAAACTTTAAATGAGCAATTAGAAGATATAAAAAAGAATTTTAATATAATTAATCAAGAGTTAAATGATATTGGGGTATCGGATTTAGATGAATTTTTAAAGCAGGAAATTATTCTAAAATGTTTTAAAGAGCTTGATAGGTTAAGGTATGATTTAATAGAAAAAAATGAATTAAGTGAATTAGAAAAGATTGAAATATATTTCATAACAATTTTACTTTTTTCAGTTCTAATCGATGCTGATAAAAAAACTGCCGGGAGAGAGAAAGCAATTGAGATTTCAAGAAAAGAGATTCCGGATAATCTGGTTGATAAATTTATACAAAAAAAATTTAAAGATTTTGAAAAGATCGGTATAAATAAAATAAGGAATGAGATTTACTCAAAAGTAGTAAGTAAAATAAATAAAATTTCTTTGGGAAATAAAATTTTTACTTTAACTGCTCCAACAGGATCTGGAAAAACTCTAACTGCTCTATCTTTTGCATTAAAATTGAGGGAAAAAATTAAAAAAGAAAAAGGTCTGAATCCCAGAATTATTTATTCTTTACCTTTTATTAATATTATTGAACAGAATCATAAGGTATTTGAAGAAACTTTAAGTTTACTTCCGGATTTTAGTCAAAATATATCTTCATATTTATTGAAACACCATCATTTATCGAATCTGGAATATAAAGAAAGCAATGAATTTAAATCAATTGATGAAGCACTTCTTTTAATCGAATCATGGGAGTCTGAAATAATTATAACGACTTTTGTTCAATTCTTACACACTATAATAGGGTTTAAAAACAGTTTCCTAAAAAAATTCATAATATCGCAAATAGTATAATAATTCTAGATGAGGTTCAGAATATTCCAATCGAATATTGGAATTTAATAGAGAAAGTTTTAAGAGCATTATGTAATATTTTAGATTGTAGAATAATTTTAATGACCGCCACTAAACCCATTATATTTAAAGATGGCTCAGTTGAATTATTAGATGAAAATGAAAAATATTTTGAAATGTTGAACCGAGTTAAATTGAAGCCTAGAATTGAAGAAATAACCGAAGAAGAATTTTTAGAATGGTTTCCATATTCAAAAGATAAATCTTTTCTTGTAGTTGTTAATACAATTGAGAAATCAATTTCTCTTTATAATCTTTTAAAACAAAAATTTAATTTTAAAGGTTTCAAAGAATTAGAGAATGGAGAAAGAACGAATCTCAACGATAGAAGAAAAAGAGAAAAGTTGATTGTAGAATTATTAAGTAATAAAAA
>CAZFVX010000101.1:0-3007 GCA_964522675.1 uncultured archaeon | reverse complement strand
GAAAAGACGACTTATATATATGGAGGGAAAAATTGTGTTTAATAAAAGGTGGGAACTGCTTTTCCCATTTGTTTGTTGTGGAGTAAGACATTGAGACGGCTTTTTTAGTAATGGTAAAATACCAATGTGCTTAAGTTAAAAATAAAAAGGAAATTAATGGAAAGAAAATGCCAATAATAAGAATATCAGAATTTTTTTGCCCGATGTGCAAGAATAAATTAGTTGATTGGTATCTGGCAGAGATTGCTATTACAGGCGAATGTCCTTATTGTAAAATACCAATGAATAAAAAATCAGCTGAAGAACATATAGGACAGGGTTTAATAATAATCCCAATTATTGGGGTAGCATTTATATTGACTTTAATTATTCTATGGCTGGTTGCAGGAATATTTAATATAGATTTTGAAAATTTAAACAAAGCTACTCAATCCAGTACAATCCAAGCCATTCTTATTTTGGGGATCTTAGTAGGTTTGTTTGTTTCGTTAATTTTTTAATTAAGCGTTTATACATTAAATTTCTTATTATGATTCGAAGAAGGATGTTGAAAAAACTATAATTTTTCTAAAATGAGAAATTCTAAATCAAATTTTATGGTGGACTTATTATAGAGTGCAAAGCATGCGTAAATTGAATTACAAGATTTATAAAAATATTTTATTAACTGGTGCAGGATTCACTAAAAATTTTGGTGGGTTTTTGGCTAAAGAAATGTGGCAACAGATTCTTAATCATAAATCTGTGCAAAATCAAGAAAGAATAGTTAAAATTTTGGAAAATGATTTTAATTATGAATCAGTTTATTATAAAGTAGTTGAAGGAGAAGAATATACTCAAGAAGAGAAAAACGCAATTATAGAGGCTGTAGAAGATGCGTATAAGAACTTAGATAATATAATACGAAAATTTAGAACTAATTTTAATAAAGTAGATATCTATAAAATTTACGAAATGCTTAAATGGTTTGAAGGAAAACAACAATCTAAAGGTTTCTTCTTTACACTAAACCAAGATCTTTTTATAGAAAGACATTGTTTTCCGGCTATTAAGCCTGTTATCCCTGGAATTCCAAAGAATGATAAATGGCTTGGCGGCAACTCTACAGCTCCTTTAGAAAACTCTGATTTTATAACTCTTCCTTCTAATTTAGATTCTATAGAAAGTTCGCTATCTAATGGGAGATTTTTTTATATAAAATTACATGGTTCACAAAATTGGAGAAGTCATAATGGAACTAATTTGATGGTTATCGGCAGAAAAAAAGTAGACCGGATTTCCGAAGAACCCCTTTTATCATGGTATTTCACTATTTTTAAGGAGGTGCTTGCGCAAGAAAAAAGGAGGTTACTAATAATCGGGTACGGATTTAACGATGAACATATTAATGAGATAATTGCAAAGTCTAGAAATAAACATAATTTAGAACTCGTTATTATTTCTCCCGATTCTCCAAAGAATTTTAAGCAAAACTTAAAAAAGAAACCTTACGGTGATGAAATTTGGTCTGGTTGTAGATCACTATATTACTTTTGTGGGGCTCTCTATTCTATTATTCCTTATAATTACTATGTAGGAGAGACACCAGACTATCACCAGTTAAAAAATATATTCTTAACTATTTGATTTATATTAATTTTTGTAAAATTAGACAAAATTCCTCAGTTAAATGGAAAGAAATAAAATTACTGAATTTTTCATGGAAAGCGCATTTATAAAAATGCTTAGATATAGATAATAAAAAATCAATAATTTATTGATAAGAAAATTCTTCCATATCAAAGTTCTACTTTTTAACTATTTTCCCTAAGAATCAATTTTTTCTAGTAATTTGAAACCTTTTTCTGACAGTTTATATACTGGATGACAATTTAGTTTTTGTTGCAATTCAATAGCTTTTCTCTGAGTTTCAGGGTTTTTTATAATAGATTCGTCAAAATTACATGGAATTAGAATTTTCCTTTTAACAAGCTCTTCAAATTCATTCCTTTTCGTTTTAATTAGAGTTTTTAAACTCGAGGTAATAGGAAGACCTGCATTTATTTCTTTCATTTTTCTTAGAATTATTAAGCTATGTCTACTGAGTCCTTTAACGAATTCAAGCGACTCTTTATCTTTAAACTTTTTAATTTGTTTAAATATTTTCTTTACTACTTGGAGAGAAATATTCGCATCTTCTTCAAGAATTTTATAATCTTTTTTAACTTCTTTTTCGATATGAACAAAATTTCTTAATACCCTTAAGACTTGGGCGAGTGATTCTTCAATTTCTTCTAATATTATCCCTTTGGCTTTAGCTTTCTTAATTTTTTGCTCTAATTTTCCTTTTATTAAAAATTCAACTCCTAATACTCCTTCAAGAATTCCTCCGCATAAAACCACACAAGGCTTCCATAATTCATTCTCTAAACAAAAAATAGCATGCTTAAAATCTCGAAGTAAAATCTTTTTAAGTTTTTCATTTTCTATTGATTCTAATAAATATTCAAATTCTTTTAATATTGATTTCTCCGAGTTTAAATTAGCTTCTTTAATTTTTTTCTTACCTAAAAGAATATTTTCTTCTTTTTTAATCATTAAGCTTCTTTTGATATCAGCTAAAATAATATCAACCTCTCTATTTATTTCC
The DNA here is from genome assembly GCA_964522675.1 of uncultured archaeon. GTDB lineage: Archaea > Aenigmatarchaeota > Aenigmatarchaeia > QMZP01 > CAZFVX01 > CAZFVX01. The sequence goes on along the minus strand of CAZFVX010000101.1, from coordinate 378 downwards.
TCTCGAAATTTATCAATCTGATTCATTCGTTTAAGTATTGGTTCAACATTTGGCAATATTATTTCTTTTTGTCTATTAGCTATTTGTTCTATTCTTCCAAATAGAAAATTTATATCATTATCTGTCTCAATTGATAAATCTTTGTAGAAAACCTCTAAATCTATTTCGAGTCTTAAATTCAAGAGTCTCTCTATTCTTTCTTTATGAATCTCTAATGCTTTCTCGAACATATATCCAGAGTAAAGATTTCTTCGCTGAGCTAAAGTTCCCATAATTTCCTTTAGGTTAGATTTTATCTCTGTTTCAATCTTTTCTTTCTCTTTATTAAATTTTAGATTTGCAAGATTTTCCAATTCTTTGCTTTTAATTTTATAATCC
>CAZFVX010000100.1:0-3042 GCA_964522675.1 uncultured archaeon | reverse complement strand
GAATTTTTGGGGTTTTCCTTGTTGGTCCATAAGTTGTGCCATAAGATTTTATTCTTGTTATAATTCCACTTAATACCAAAACATCAATCAAATTTTCCAATGTTTCTGGTCTTTTAATTTTTAAAGCCGCCTGTAATTTGTTAAAACTGATAACATCAGATTGAGCCAAAAGATAAAGCAAGTCGTTGATTTTAGCAATTGTTTGCGTCTCAAATCGTTTGAGTTTAAGAAGGTCTTTAACAATAATTCCGTCTATCACACTTTTTATTTTCTCAATTCTTTTTATTTTATTATTTATATTTAAGGTTGAAGGAAAGCTCCCTGATTCAAAAAATTCATCTTCTGCTTCTAGTGGCACCTCATTAACAAAATACTTATTTATTTCACTTTCCTCTTTGCTTAATTTCTTGAAAACCTCACTAGCGTCTGAAGAATTAAATAAACTTTCCTGTAAATAATCTGATAGACCGGATTTAATAGGAAATTTGTTGTATTTTAGAATTAAATACTCGCTAAATTTCATTGGGAAAAGCTGCCATATCTCAGCCCTTCTTGCCAAATCAGCGATCATATTAATCTGCAGTGCAGATGAACCCGTAGCAATAACTAAAATATCTTTGTGTCCTTTTGTTCTGTCAAAAAGATTTTTTAAAAACAGGCCCCATTTTTCATCGAAATGAACCTCGTCAAGCAAAAGTAAAATCTTCTTGCCGGGATTTTCAAAGTAAAATCCTTTTACTTTTTCGTAGTAGTTAAAAAAATCATTTAATGAAATTTGCTCTGAATGCAACTGACTTACGTCTAAATATAATCTTTCATCTAATCGGTTAATAATTCTTAAAAGACCTCTATCTTTTGATTTTAAAACTTTTTCAATAGCATATAATTGCGCCAAAAGTGTGCTTTTGCCTATACCTCTTATCCCAGGCATCAAAATTATTTTTTCTGTGTCATAAAGTTCATTATTTAAAAACCTTTCAATTAGTTTTTTAAATTTGGCAAACATAAACCTAGTAGGCAATATTTTTCTATTTTCATCATAAATATACCCTTCAATTCGTTGAGGAAGAGTAGCTTGCCATTTTATGAAAAATTGTTCTATTTTTGCTTCTTCCATATATTTCTTCCCTTCAGTTCCTATTATAATAGAAACTGAATTAGTGTCAAGTCCCTATTGTAATAGTAACTAAAACAATCCAACCCAAAAGATTCTTTTATTGAATTGAAGACTTGATGGAGCATAATCATTTTTGTATACAATGTTGAAAAAATACCATTGCTAAATTTAGCATCAAACGACTATTTTTTTCATTGGCATATTGCTTCTTAGGATGGGATATACCAGTTTCTTGCCTTTGTCTTGCAAAAATTGATTCTAAATTATCAAAAATCTTCTGTGTGAAAAAATCATCAGGTATTAGTTTCCTCTTTTGAGCGATTGGAATTAATTTAGAAATTTCTCCCTTACCGGTTTTCCCATTAACCATAATTTGTAAAAATGCTTGAATAGCAGAAATAACATTCGTAACACAATTGCTATATCCCTGAGGAGTATTTTTTCTATATTCATCAAATGCATCCGATAAAATTTTACTAACCTCTCTCCATTTTGGATGTGACAAATAACTTAAAACAGGCTCATAAATTTCTTCAATTATTCTCTCTTCTTGACGAGGCATGAAACCTTGTCGTGTTAAATAAAGATTTATTCCAAAATCAGCAAAAACTTCATTCAAGTCTTTGCGAAACTTATCAAATTCTTCCCATCTCCAATTTTCTAATCTTTGATTATATTCCTCTTCCGACTCTCCTTTTTCCGTGTATATTTTGTATGGTGTTTTTTCCGCTCTTTCAGAAATTAAAACCTTGCAATACAAAGAGAGTAACTCTATTACAACACTTTCATCTTGACCTATAAAAATCCCGTAAAAGTCCTGGCATGCTGAATTTAATGTGTTGCCCTCCAAAAAATTTTCAGCATAACTTCTCGCTTTATACTTAAGATTAAGAGTCGCTATTGAATAAAGAATCCGCTTCTTCTTTTGTTCTTTTTCCCAATATTCCCCATAGAACTCGTAATAATAATTTCCGTCGTAATCTCTCTTTATATCCTTATCAAAGAAGTACCATTCTAAATACTTCCAAATTTTATATTTCTCATCATTGCTTAAAGAATTCCAATTCCTTAAACCGAGGTCCGGTTTTAATTCTTTTTTTGCTTTTGGATTTAATTCACTCCAAAGTTTAAAAGTCATAATTAAACCCTTAGTTAAATTAAATTTTATAAAATTCCCTGTTTAATTTCTTATCCTCCTCCCTTACCCCATACTCCTCATCGTCAATCTCGCTGTAGTTTACATAAAGATGGTTTTTATCTAAACACTCAAGCAAAAATCTTTTCTGATCCTCGATAGACAACTCTTCAAAATTCTTTGCATGTACATCAATAGTTTTAACATCGACCTTGTAACTTAAAAATGCTTTTTTCTTCATTGTTTCCCAAAGGTTTTTAAGCTCTTGTTTTGTTTTTGCCTTCTGGATTTTCTCAACAAAATTTCGATTCCATTTTAGGAGTTCTAGATAAACGAAATCATCTTTTATTTTTTCTTTACTCAAAACTTTTTGTATCCTTTCCTTGCAAACTTTAATATGTTCTTCTAGTTGCTCCACTAAAATAAATTTTCTATTTCCGCCATCTTCTTTGTTAAGCTGTAAAACTGCGTGAGCAGTAGTACCACTTCCAGTAAAGAAGTCTAAAACTATGTCATTTTTAGACACAAAATAAGAAATGAGTTTTTTTATATACTGCACAGACTTAGGAAATTTAAATTTTTCTCTTAAACTTAATTCTTCTAAATCCTTGCTTCCTCGTTTGTTGTCTAGTATTAAAGAGGGAATTTTCTCAATTATTCTCTTTTTAATCATTGGCATAAATCTATCGCCTTCTAAATAAATTTCTTCTATAACCCCTTGAATTTTTGCAGAGGTAGGTTTACATCTATTCTCGAAAAATTTTCTCATGTCACCAGAACTCCTCCATCT
>CAZFVX010000099.1:1314-3054 GCA_964522675.1 uncultured archaeon | reverse complement strand
TAAATCTTTCTCGGATAAAGCAAACGAGGTGGAATCTTCATAACTATTAGTTGCCCTGGTAGACTTGGAATGAATGAAACAAATGGAGAAGTCCATATCCCATAGATTTTTATTGCACCCTCCTTTTGAATTCTTTTATTATCTTTTCATATCCTTCTCTTTCTACAATTTCCCATGATTTTTTATAATCTGGTAGAAAACTTATCCGCTTTATATCTCTACTCAGTCTTTTTTTATCAAAAAATTTTAAATAAATGTAAGAATGAATTGCATGAAGAGGAATATGAATTCTTGTTGTATGTGACTCTTTTCTATATTTCCTATTAATATAATTCCATGCTTTTTTTGATTTATCCATATTTCCTCTTTGGGTAAACAATTGATGAATCAATTCATGGATCAAAACATCAATAAAATAATCAAGCTTATCATAAAGAGATAATGTTAATGGATCAGAAAAAGGGATACACCTTCCAACTACATAACAATAAATAATTTTAGATCTCCATTTCAGACCACTTACTTTAGAAAGTTCTTCAAGGATTTTCTTTTCATCCTTTCTCCATAGTTTTTCTACTTTTTCGATGTAGTTCAGAATTTGCTTTGTGGAAGGGTATCTACCTTTTTTTCTCTTGTAAATTTTAATCCATTCTTTCCAGTTTTGGTCATAAATCCATGAATATTTGAAAATAATTTTTGGTATCATACTTTAAACAATAATTGCAGATTATAAAAATCTATTTCTTCTACCGGTGGGTGATTTCTTGCCAAAGGAATTTGGGCAGGTGTAACTCTGAGAAGTTCGGGGAGTTTTTTAGCCTGTATTATCGGAAGGGACTTTCTAAATCCTATCGTATTGTTAATATTTAATCAGTTAATGTGAAATAGAATATAGCTGTTGAAAACGCCGAATATACAAATGCTATTATTAATTTCATTGTCCAATCAGTAGTTTAAACCAATTAAATAAATCAAAGAGAATAATAGAAATAATACAAACCATGAAACAAAATCCCCCTTTATTTTGAATGAGCCTAAAATACCACCAATAACTATCATTAGTTCAACAATTTTGGCTTTATCTTCATTGCTTAAACCAATTATTTTGGGCATATTTTATTTATAAAGCTTTTATTTAAAAATCGGTGGTGTCCAATAGCCTGTACGATTTACCAGTTGTAGGATATATTGAAGATTTGAATTGAAACTCTACAAGAGTCATAGATAAAGCTGAAAAATTCGAGAGGTTGAGAGCCTAAATCTATTCTACTCTTTTTAACTCAAATTGATAGTCTTTTCTTTCCAAATTAATAAAATTATAAACTAATTCATGAGCACACAAACACTTTGCACAAATATCTTTACATCTTGGAGATTTGTATATCAAGATAATTCTGTCATCAGTTATATCATAATCGCCGTTTTTAATTTCTTCGACACAATTTATACTTACATAAGCTTTAACTTGTAAAGTTGTATTATCTATCCATGTTATTTCTTTAATACCCAAATTTGATGAATCATAAGGAGAGATTTTTGGATCACATGGCCCAGAAGCAAACTCCATAACAATTTCCTGAGATTTTTGTTGTGTTTGTTTAATATAACTACCAACCAAAATGATGATTAAAATTAAAAGTAATCCAATTAATATATAACTTTGGTTTTTCATTATTATATTTTTAAATTAGAAAATTATAAAAACTTTCTAAATTGTGAGGGCTCTCAAATTGAAACTAA
>CAZFVX010000099.1:0-1214 GCA_964522675.1 uncultured archaeon | reverse complement strand
TTGGGATTTGAATTTCCGCCCCAAATCATAGTAACTTAATTTTTATCGAAAAACTTCTTAACAAATCTTAAAAATTCCTCAGCGTCTTTAATTGCTTCTTCCGCATCCAATTTTGAACAAAACTCCTCTCTGTACTGAACGGCATGTCTCGATATTCTGTAAAAATCTAGAATGTTTAGAAATTGGAGAGCCTTTTTATCTTTCTTCAACCTTTCTTTTAAAAATTCGATCATTGCAAAATGACTTCTTTCTTTGACTCCAAAGGAAAACAATAAAGCTCTTGCAGAATGAAACATGCTGTTATAAGCCAAAATAAAGCTCACATCGAAATATCCAATTTTCAAATTCCCTTTTGCTCTTTCTAAAAATCTTTCTGCAATTTTCAAACTGCCTTTAATTTCTTCTTTATTAATATCTCCCTTCCTCAACAAACCCTCTCTGAAATAATCTTCGATCCTCATATTTCAGCGCCGTAAAGCAGGATATGTTTCGATAGAACGGACTGAACAAAACTATCTTTTTTTCTTTTTAAATTTCTCCACTCACCCGAACTAAAAACCTGAATTTTTACTTCTTTTCCTGTTTTTCTTTCTACTCCCTTTATTCCCTCTAGACTCAATTTTTTCGATTGTGAGATAATAAGCAAATCTATATCCGAATTCCTATCATAAGTCCCAGAAGCATGGCTTCCATAAAGAACAAGACTTGTTACCTTATTTTCTTTAATGAACTTTTTAGAGAATTCTGATAAGATATTCAGGATATAAAAAATTTTAAGCTGTCTTGCCAAGCAGTTATCAGTTAAAGAATAAAGCATTAGATTTCCTTCTTTCCTTTCTTTAAGTATCCCTTCTTTTTTATAAAATTTAAGATAATGATTCGCTGTTTGCGGACTTATCTTAACTTCTCTTGCTAGTCCTTTCACATGGATTTCTTTGTTTGTTTTGAGAAAATATTCTAGGATAACCCATCCTTTAAATTTTTTCCATTCATCAATTATCATAATTAATCATACGATGGTATGATATATAAAACTTTCGTTTGATTTACTATAATCTTTCCAATTGTTTCATCTTTCTAACTTTTCTCTTTTAATACTTTATCATGTATTAAAAATTTTATATGAAAAGAAAGGGGAGACTTATTTTCTTACATCCTAATTAAAGTATTAATGAGTGAAAAATATAATAAAAAGAACTATTCAGGAGAATAGT
>CAZFVX010000098.1:0-3135 GCA_964522675.1 uncultured archaeon | reverse complement strand
CCTGAGCCATAGGTTTACAGAGATGGGGTTCCCAGACCCTTTCCGCCGTCCACATCCCCACCGGTTTATATCCGGTTTTTTCTTCCACCTCCCGGGTTAAAGCTTTTATCTGGGCGATCTTGTCCCTATCGGGAATATTGGACAGAATGGGTTCATAATACGCCCCGGTCAGCATCTCAAGCTGTCCTCTCTGCACCAGGATTTTCAATTTTTCAAAATACTCCGGGTGCTTTTCATTGCAATAATCCCAGAGGGGACCCGTGCAGTGCAGGCTGATTTTTATTTGCGGGTGAGCCAGCAAAAGCTCAACCAATGGAAGGTAAGATTTCTTATAAGCCTCTTCAAAAATATAAGGGAAATTCCCCACCGGCTGGTGGTTGTGAATCCCGAAAGCAAAATAAATGCTTTTCATTGTTAAATTAAAGAATTTAAATAAATCTTATCTCTTATTAAATCATATGGATTTAAAATTTGGATTCGTAGTTGTTGAAAAACCCGTTGAAGAATATTTTGATTATGCCTTAAAATATAAGCTAACTCATTTAGAAATTGATTTAATTAAGGAACACTCTTTCATTGAAACCTTTGATACAAAACGCATTAGCAATTTAAGAAAATTGTCCAAAAAATTTGGAATCACTTTAAGTTTACATACACCCTATACAATTAATCCTTCTGATAAAATCAAAATAATAAGAGAGGCAAATATTGTTTATTTGAAAAAATGTGTATTGATTGCCAATAAACTTAACGCAACGCATGTAACAACACATATTGGATATTACAATGGTCTACCAAGTTGGACATGGCTGAGAAAGCAGGCGTTAGAAAGATTAGTTATAAGTTTAAAAGAAGTTTTAAGAGAGTGTAAAAAATTTAAAGTAAAATTGGCTTTAGAAAATGTTAACCCAATGCCCAAAGATTCTGAATTTTTCTATTTAGGAGATAATCTTAAAGATTTTGAGTTTTTGTTTTCCAAATTAAAATCACCTTTCTTAAATTTGTGCTTAGATGTGGGTCATGCAAATACAAACGAAGGTCCCTTAGCTTATATTCAAAAATTCGGAAAGAAAATAATTAATGTTCATTTCCATGATAATAATGGCAAATATGATGAACATTTAAATGTCGGTGAAGGTAACGTTCCTTGGAAAAAAGTTACCGATACTCTGAAAAAGATTAAATTCTTTGGCCCCTTTATTTCTGAAACATTGGGAGCAAAACCACATGAATCAAGAGATGATTTATTAAAATATTTTTAACTCGGTCGTGTACTCTACTCACTTCATTCACTCAAAAACTACGCATACAAATAATAGTAAAATATGAGGAAAATCTGCACTTCGTTTGATTTTCTCAAATCGCTCATGCAACTTCGCATATTTGCATATGTTATATCTATTTTTACTACCTACTGATTTTACACAAAGCTTATAAAAATTTTAAATATATATTGTTATATGAAAAAAATAGAGATACCATCAAAACAAATAAGACTAAATGTAGAAAGTTTAGAAAGAATTTCCTTATCAGAAGGTGAACCATTACTATTTCCATATATTTCAAAAATTACAGAAATATGCTCATCTTATGCTGATAGAGTCACTATTGTTACAAACGGATCTCTACCAAATGTTATTGATAAAATATGTAGATATGTTGATGAAATTCATTTTTCGGTAGATACAATAGATTATGAAAAATATAAAAGAATAAAGGGCTTAGAAATAACTAATGTAATGGAATCTATAATGATAGCAAAAGATGAAAATAAAAAAATAAGAATAAATGTTGTTGTGAACGATGAATTACTTTCCTTGAATGATATAGAAGCACTTCATGGATTTTGTTTAGAACATGGATTAACATTGAGTTTGATAAAACCATTTTAAAAAGTTCTGAATTACCCCATAAAGCCATAGATATGTTTACAAATAGAGAATATAAAAAAATAATAGGAAATCGAAGAGAGATATTAAAATCAAAAAATGATGAAATACAAGTCGTATATTGTATTTGTGATTGAATAAATTATTTCACGGGAATTATGAAAAAGAACGGCTTCGTGAAAAAATAATAGTTTATTTATAAATCCTAGATTGGAAACACATCCATGTTTATTAACAAATGAATTTATAGAATATATGATGATGCGACGGGAGGGTTAATAAAAGAAAATTTACAAAAAGCATTGAAAATAAAAAAATGGTATGGTATGAGATAATGATAGAGATTGAGCAGAGATTTAAAATTACAAAATCCGAAGAAATATTATTTAAACAAAAAATTCAAAATCTTGGTGGTAAGAAAAAATTTTCTGGTGAAGTAGAAGATTTCATTTTTACAGATATCAATGAAAGCTATTATGTAAGAATTAGGATTATGAAGAAAAAATCAAGGTTAGAAGTTAAGATTCCGTACAGAAATAATTATAAAGAATTAGAAACAGATATATCAGATCCTCTTTCAGTAATAAAGATGTTGAAATTATTCGGATTATCTCCACATTTATGGATTAGAAGAAAAAGAGAAGTTTATGAAATAAAGATAGATAATAAGAATGTTGAAATTTCTTTTGATAATATTCAACACATAGGCAGATTCATAGAAATTTCTTATTTTTCAAAATCTCATAACAAGAAATTTATAGAAAAAATTAAACGTGTACTTGGTATAAAAAAAGAGTCTAAAGAGCCATATGGTGCAATTATAAGAAAATTGCTTCTTACGAATGGAAAATTTTCTCTGATTTACAAAAAAGAAATGTTAAAACGATTTAGAGAGATTAAAAAAGAGTTACAGAATTCATTCACCAAATAACACTTTAACACCCTTCTTAATATTCCCAAAAAATCTGTGGGGGCCCGCGGTGGAACTCAAATTGCTTTGCAATTTGCCCCATCGGGTCACTTAACAGGTGGATATGTGGCCCGCTATCACTCGCCCGAATTTGCTCTTGCGAGCAAACTTCACATATCCCCAGAACGAACGTTAGCAGAAATTCCGCCCAAAACCGAAGGAGGTGAATCCATATGTTTGAAAAAATAAGAAAAAGGGATGGGAGAATTGTAAAGTTTGACCCCGAGAGAATTACAAACGCAATTTCTAAAGCAGGTGCAGCAACAGGTGAATTTG
>CAZFVX010000097.1:0-3171 GCA_964522675.1 uncultured archaeon | reverse complement strand
CCTTATTTTAACTATTAATAGGTAGTAATTATTATTTATAAATATTTCTATACTAAAAAATATATTTTTGAAAGAAAAAATTAATATAAAATTTACTTCTCTTTAACAATTATGGAAATGGGAATATATGATTTAGTATTAGATTATAATAAACTTTGTCGATTAATAGAGGATATAGAAGAAAAATATAAGATAAATGGTGCTGGGGGAAGAGTCAAGTTATTAAACGTGTATGAATTAGAAAAATCTAACCATGAGAAAAAAGAAATTAATTTTAGTGCTGGAAGAAGTTTTTCCTTATCTATATCTTCAAAATCATATATAAACTCTCTTTTAAAGGGAGAAATGGAGGAGATAGAATTTTATTATATAAGAAAAGATGATGAAGAAGGAAATGATGATGAGAAAATTGTTGATGTTGACATAAAACTTAAGAGGTTTGGGAACTTCGTGTGTATTTCAATTAGACCTCAAGAAAAAACAAATGAAGAGATAATAAAAGAAATAATAAAACCTTACACCAGATTTTGAAAAACTTTAAAAATTGTATTTTGTTTATTCTTTGGAAAGGAAAATTTAAATTATTTAAAATATAAAATTCAAAATTAATTAAAATTTAAGAAAGATTAGAAAAATTAAAATAATAGTTCGGTTAATTTATTTAATTGGGTAGTTAAGGTAAGAGGTGATTTATGGAAATGGCATCTCCCGATATGGCATATGATAGGACTATTGTGGTATTTTCACCCGATGGGAGGCTTTTACAGGTAGAGTATGCGAAAGAAGCAGTTAAAAGAGGGAGTACTTCTGTGGGTATTAAGATTAAGGATGGTGTTATTTTAGCAACCGAAAAAATAAAATTCCCTTTGGCAGTGGCACAATCTTATAAAATATATAAAATTGATGACCACATAGGTATGGTTAGTTCTGGTATAATTGCAGATGCAAGAGACTTGGCAGAAAGGGCAAGAATAAGAGCACAAATAAATAAAATAACTTATGGGGAACCAATCTCGGTTTTTTCTTTAACAAAGGATTTATGCGATAGGAAACATTTGGTAACTCAGTATGCGGGCGTAAGGCCTTATGGAGTGGGTTTACTTGTAGGCGGGGTTGATGACACGGGACCAAAACTTTATGAAACAGATCCTTCGGGGACGATGATTGAATGGAATGCGCAAGCAATTGGAAAGGGAGCAGACAAGGCTAAAGATATTTTCAAAAAGGAATGGAAAGAAAATTTATCCGAAGAAGAAGGATTAAAACTCGTGTTAAAAGCACTGAAATTGGGTGAAAGGGGAATAGAAAAAGAGGATATAGAAATAGCAGTGATTAAAAAGGAGAGGTTTAAAGTACTTTCTCCAGAAGAAATTAAGAAAATTAAATAAATAATTTTTAGAGGGAATCTTATGGTTTCTGTAGAAGATTCAGTAATAGCTAGAATTTCTAAGGCGGGATTAAAGTTTGAAATTTTAGTCGATCCCGAAAAGGTTTTAGAATTTAAAAGAGGTAAACAAATTTCCATAGAGGAATTGCTTGCGGTAAATGAGATTTTTGAAGATGCCAGAAAGGGGGATAGAGTATCAAGTGAGGACTTAAAAAAGGTTTTTAATACCGATAACGTTTTAAAAGTTGCTGAGATTATTATTAAGGAAGGTCAATTTCAACTCACAACAGAACAAAGGAAAAAATTAATTGAGGAAAAGAAAAAGCAAATTGCAAATATAATATCTAAACAAGGGATTGACCCAAGAACAAAGGTTCCACATCCTCCTCAAAGGATTTTAGAAGCAATGAAAAAGGCCGGGGTTAATATCGATCCTTTTAAACCAGCTAAAGAACAAGTTAAACCGATTGTGGAAAAATTACAGGAAATAATGCCAATTTCATTTGAAATGGTTAAAATTGCAATAAAGGTTCCAATAGAGTATTCGGGTAAAGTTAACTCTGTTATAAGGGAATTTGCTGAAGTTGAAAATCAGGAATGGAAAACAAGTTTTTGGTTTGCCTTAATTAAAATTCCCGGTGGAATGCAAGGGGATTTGTATGATAAATTAAATAAATTAACTGCGGGAAAGGTTGAGATTAAGGTTATTGAATAATGTTTAAATTTAAAAGGTGATTAAATGGCGGAGTTATTAAAAAGGGAAAGGGAGTTTGTAATTCCCGGAGAACCCATAGTTGAATCTATGAATTATTTGCCGGGAAAAAATTGTTTTAGAGAAGGGAATTGTATATATTCAAAAATAATAGGTTTAGTGCATATAAGCGATAGAGTGATATCAGTTATACCTTTGGTGGGAGTTTATATACCAAGAGTTGGAGATATAGTAATTGGGGAGATAATTGATATACAATCGTCTGGTTGGGTTGTGGATATAAAATCTCCTTATCAAGCATACCTATCCCTCGCTGAGGGCGTAAAAGATTTCATAGATATTTTAAAAACCGACTTATCCAAGTTCTATGATATAGGAGATTTAATTTATGCAAAAATTGCTTTTATTACAAAATCTAAATCAGTTTATCTCTCAATGAAGGATGTTAGGGCAAAGAAATTTAAAGGTGGAAGGATAATCTCTATAAATTCAACTAAAGTTCCTAGATTAATAGGAAAGGCGGGCTCAATGATAAACTTGATTAAAAGCAAAACAAACTGTAAAATAGTTATAGGGCAAAATGGTTTAATTTGGCTTCAGGGGGAAAAAGAAGAGAAAGCAATAAAAGCAATAAAAACAATTGAAAAAGAATCACAAATTGATGGTTTAACCGATAAAATTGAAAAACTATTGGAAGAGGGTGATTAAATGAAAAGATTGGATGGAAGAAAACCCGAAGAATTAAGGCCCGTAGTTATGAAGGCGGGTGTATTAAAAAGAGCAAATGGTTCTGCATTAGTTAAATTGGGAAACACCGTAGCATTAGCGGGCGTTTATGGGCCTTGGTCATTATTTCCTAAACACAGGCAAGACCCAGAAAAAGCTATTTTAAATTGTAGGTATAATATGTTATCTTTTGCAACCACTGAAAGAAATAGACCAGGACCTTCAAGAAGGAGTATTGAAATTTCAAAAGTAACAAGAGACGCATTAGAACCAGCATTATTTCTTGAGGAGTTTCCAAAAACTGAAATAAGTGTTTATATAGAAATTTTGCAAGCGGATGCGGGCA
>CAZFVX010000096.1:0-3245 GCA_964522675.1 uncultured archaeon | reverse complement strand
GTGTAAAAAGGGCTTATGAAAAAGGATATGATTGGCTGTGGCTAATGGATGATGACACTATATCCCAAGAGGCAGCTCTTCAGGTTTTGTTGGAGACCACTACCTTAGATTTAGGGATAAAAATTGGCTTTATATGTAGTAAAGTTTTATGGACGGACAGCTCCCCTCACAAAATGAATCTGCCTCAGTTGAAACCCTTGATTAATGGGCTATGTTTCAATCTATATGAAGAATACGGAATTCTGCTGATTAGCGGATGTTCTTTTGTTTCTATGTTAATCAACAGAAGAGTTGTTCAAGATGTCGGATTACCTATTAAAGAGTTTTTTATTTGGAATGATGATATAGAATACACGTCAAGAATAGTATCGAAGGGATATGTAGGGGTTTACAATCCTAAAAGTATAGTGATTCATAAAACTAAAGCAAATCTTTCTTCTATCGAAATTGTTGACCCGATTAGGCATTTTTATAATATCAGAAATAGCCTGTATATACTTAAAAGAAAAAATAGACCGATGTTTATTTTAAAATTTCTTTATAACCTGTTAATTGCTTGGCGACTTAAGAAAATACTTATTCCAGCCCACATAAAAGGAACTTTGGCAGCTGTTTTTTTCTCCCCTAAAATAGAAATATTTGAAAATGAACAAAAATGAGTAAAATAGAAATATTTGAGACTATAAAAATATATATAGCTTGCCCTACCAAAGTAGCTACTGGTGAACCAGAACTATTGTATCAATTTGCTACTCACATGCAAAATGAAGTAAACAGATTTTCTATAAAGTTAAACCAAAAATTAATCAATTTCTACTTTTGCGATATATATAAGAACTACTCTTACTTAGAAAAGAATGAACAACGGACTATATTCACTATTATTTTATTATTATATTAAATTATTATTATATTAAAATTAAATTATTATTATATTAAATTATTTAACGAAACTATTTATGCATTTCGGTGAATCTTTCTGAGTAAAAAGAAGGGAAAAGTTGAAATGAGAATACTATATGTAAATGTTTTATATGATCCATTTATAGGTGGTGGGACAGAAATTACTTTAAAAATTTTAGTAGAAGGTATTCGCAAAAGAGGTCATGAAGTAAAGGTTTTGAGTTTTTGGGATCAAGACGATAAAGAAGAAATTGTAAACGAAGTTTCAGTTTATAGGGCAAAAATTCCTAATTTATATCTACCATATGGTAAAAAAAGACAATCTTTATTGAAAAGAAGGTTATGGCATATTTTAGATGTTTATAATCCTGTTGCAAAAAAAATAGTACTTAAGCGAATAAAAAAATTTAAACCGGATATTATTTCTATACATAATACACAAGGCTGGTCTTGTTCTGTATGGGATGCTATAAATGAAGCAAACGTTCCAGCGATACAAGTTCTTCATGATTTATATCTTATATGTCCTACTAATATGTTTAAAAATAATACCGTATGCAGAAGACAGTGTGTAACTTGTAAGCTAATGAGATTTCCTTATAAATTGAGATCAAATAAACTTAAAGCTGTTGTAGGTATAAGTAATTTTGTTTTAAACAAATTGTTAAGCTATGGATATTTCAAAAATGTACCTATTAAGAAAGTAATATATGATTCAAGAAAAGGTTTAGACAAGACACCTGTTGATAGAAAAATTAATACGAAATATGTGAACTTAGGCTTTATAGGAAGCTTAGCCCCAAATAAAGGAATAGAAGTTTTGTTGAAAGCCTATCATAAAATTAAAAAACCGTATTATAGATTATTTATAGCTGGTACCGGCAAACGAGATTATGAAGAATATTTAAAATCAAAATACAAAGATGAGTCTATTATTTTTTTGGGAAAGGTAGAACCAAAAGAGTTTTTTAATAAAGTAGATGTTACTATTGTTCCAAGTGTATGGTATGAAAATTTTCCAGGTGTTATTATTGAATCTTTTGCATTTGGTGTTCCAGTAATTGGTAGTAATATTGGTGGTATACCTGAAATGATAACAGAAGGGAAAAATGGTATGCTTTTTGACCCTTATAAAGAGGGAGATTTAGAGGAAAAACTTTTGAGATTTGAAAAACAAATTTCAAAATGGAGAAATAAATCTGAAGATATTAAAAAAAGTGGGCAGAAATTTTTAGATTATAATAAATGGATAAATGAATGGGAAAGTTTATATAACCAGATTACTGCTAAATAGTAGAGCATATCTTTACATATAGTTGCTCTTTTTGTTATGTTTTTAGTTTTACTTACAATTATATTACCGGTAGGGTTTTCTCCAGATTCAAAACTCCTATTCGTATTAAAATTACGAACTATATAGAAAATTATTGAGCCGTTAAATTAGATAACTATCATACTTTTATGACAATATATAGTTTTCTTTTTAACACTATCATATTAAGCTTTATAAGCATTATAAAATTGAATCTATTTTGGCATTATTGGTTTTTTGATCTTATTTTTTTCCAAATTATGGATTGATATAAATTAGACAAGGAAATTGCAACAGCGTTGTTATTTAATGCCTTTTTGATGTTAATAATAATAATAATAATAATAAATAATAATAAAAATTTTTATCAAATATATCATAGCTGTAAGATTTAATTACTCTCCAATTGTTCTATTTTTTTATTTTGTATATTCCCCGCATTGTAAAAATTAAAACTTAGTTTAGTATGCATATCAATTCCAATTAGTTTTTTTATAAGCCCTTCTTTGCTATTAATAAAGATATTAAAGCTATTTTCTAAAGTTATTGGAAAGCCAATTGAATATAAACTTTCAAGTTATATTTTATTACTTCAAATAAAGGAAAAATTATCAATAAATCCTATAAATTTATATTTATTTTAATATTTATGTTATTAAATTTGTTTTTTGGGATACTTGTATAATAAAAAATTTGGGAAAGAAGTAAACAAAAAAGTTGTTTTTTAATCTTTTATTTATTGGTTTAGTATTATGGTTTTCCTTAGTCCACTTCCTGTTCTCTCGTTTAGAATATTTACTCCTTTATCAATTATATCTGTATATATATGCTAATAAAATAAAACCAAAAAAAATATCCAGCATTGTATTTTTTAATAATAGTTTTTTAATAATAGTGTGTTTGTCGATAAATTTATATATTAAACATGCAAGTTTTGATTGGACAAAAGTAGATATTAGCTAAAGCTAAATTATGAATATTTACATTGATGGGCTCTTTTATAAAGGTACTGGGATAGGTAGGTATTATG
>CAZFVX010000095.1:0-3259 GCA_964522675.1 uncultured archaeon | reverse complement strand
GTTAGTTATATTTATAAAAACCTAAAGATAAAATGATTAAATATGAGATGCCCAAATTGTAAAAAGGATATTGAAAGAAATTGGAAATTTTGTCCTTATTGCGGATACGAATTACAGAGAGAGGGTTTATTTGATAGATTCTTTTCAAGATTCTTTAAAAAAGATTTTTTCGATGAATTTAAATCCATAGATAAGTTTTTTGAAAGAAACATGGAAGCATTTGATTTATCTCCTTTATTTAAAGAAACCGAATTAGAAAAAAGGAGGTTTAAAGGTCCCATAAAAGGGTTTTCAATTCAAATAACCACGGGAACGGGAATGGAACCTAAAGTAAATGTAAAGACGTTCGGAGATGTTGATAAAAAAGAGATAGAAAAAGAAGTTTATGATAAATTGGGAATTAAAAAGAAACCAGAAATAATTGAAGAAAAAACAGAAAAATTAATAAAACCGCCAAAAGTAACAGAGGAGCCTAAAGCAAATATTAAAAGACTTGGTTCAAAAGTAATTGTGGATTTAGAAATTCCTGATGTAAAATCAGAAGATGAGATTGAAATAAGAGAATTGGAAAATTCCGTTGAAGTTAAAGCAATAGCAAAAGATAAAGCATATTTTAAAATATTAACAAAACCAGCTCAATTTAATTTGACGCATAAAAGCTTTAAAAATGGGATTTTGCATTTAGAATTTAGTTAATTTTATGGTTTGGAATCTTTTAAATAAATTAAAGTGGACAAATAGATTAGATGATTGTGAAATTATAATTTTAGAAAGAGGTTCTCCTGAAAATAAAAAATCAATTCCTGGAAATAAAATAACTGAAATTAAAAGGCATTACTTTTATTATAAAAATGGAGAAGAAATTTTTATACCAATGCATAGAGTTTTAGAAATTAAGGAAAAGGGGAAAGTGGTTTGGAAAAGAAAATTAAAGCAGGCCTAAACATTTAATTTTAACGTTTTTTTCTCTTTCCTCAATCTTAAAATCGGTTTTTAAGAACTTTTTTATAACCCAAATATTAGTTTTCGCGTGATTTGTTAGTCTTGGGGAAATTATAATAGATTTTTCATTACATAAAGCTAAAAAAGGAAGAATTTGATCTGATAAATATTCATCTACAGTTGCCCCCGTATTTAAAGTTTCCATTAATTTTTCCGCCGTCTCCTTTCCAATTTTTTCTGCCGGTTTTCCCAATTCTCCTAATGTATCAGAACCTAATTTACAATTTTCAAAATGCGTATGTGCATGAAAAGAAGAACCCGGTGACATGGATTCGGAATAAATTATTTTTTCTTCTCCAATTTTTTTATTAAATTTATTTTTAAATCCTTGAATTTGCCTTTCTGCAACCTTTGCCTTTCTTAAACTTTCTGATGCAATGCTCCACAAATCTGTTCTCAGATATTCTCCCCTTTCCTCTAAATTTAGTGGTTTTAATTCTTTACAAGGATTTATTATAATTTTAACTCCTCCCCCACCCTTTGGATAAAATCCATGTTTTAATGTATTAACATGAATAGAAGTTCCCATTCTATCCAAATAGTCACAAAATATATGAGTAAAATATTCTATTGTAGGGCTCCATTTAACGTTTGTTCCTCCAATTATTTTTAATTCTGTTTTTTCGGGAGCAAATATTAAAGGAATTGTTAAGGTTTGTAAAACTAAAGTAACCGAACCGGCCGTTCCAACATCATAAAAAAATTTTCCTGAACATAAATCTTCTGGATAAAATTCAATTTCTGTTGAACCGACCTTTAAACCCTTTACCTCAGCATTACAAATCTCGGCTAAAGCCTTTGCTCCAATTAAATGTTGTGGTCTTAATCCGGGATTACATCTCTTTGCTCTTATATTAAAAACTTTTACAGGTTTTTTAGTTAATGCAGATAAACCTAAGGCAGTTCTTATGATTTGTCCTCCACCTTCTAAATAAGAACCATCAATTTCTATCATATTTTAATTTTTTCTCCGTTTTTGGGTGAATACGCATTAAAACCTTTATTTTTTAATTCTTCTGCAAATTTTTGGGTTTGTGGGCCATGAACCAATAATATTTTTTTAGGATTTACTTTTTCTAAAAAGCTAACTATATGATCATGATCTGTGTGAGCAGAAAAATCTAAAAACTCAATTCTCATTTTTACTTTTAAATCTAAGCCCTCATTTACGTATCTTCCAGTATCAAGTAAAACTCTCCCCGCCGTGCCTTCAACTTGATACCCAGTTAAAATTAAAGAACAATTTTCTTTTTTATAAAGTTTTTTTATGTAATATGTTACAGGACCACCATTAAGCATTCCTGCAGTTGTTAAAATTATGCAAGGTTCTTGTATTATTTTTGCTCTTTGTGTAGGCCTTTTAACTTTTTTTGCGTTCTTGAAATTTGTTTTTAACTTTTTTGCATTTTTTATATAACTTGGATAGTTCAAAGTTATTCTCGTTGCCTCAATTCCCATCCCATCTAAATAAATTGGGATTTTAAGTTCAGAAAGAATTAATAATAATTCTTGTGTTCTTCCAACAGCAAAACAAGGCAATAAGGCAATACCATCATTATTAATTGTTTCTTTTACAATTTCTTTTAATTTTTTTTCTAAATTTTCTCTTTTTGGATGGTTTTTATAAGAATATGTCGATTCACAGATCACACAATCGATATCTTTATAACTTGTATCTGCGCCCTTCATTAATTTTGTATCAATAAATTTTATATCCCCAGTATAAAGAATCCTTTTATTTTGGGTTTCTAAAAGAATAGAAGAAGAGCCAGGAATATGACCCGAAGAATAAAACTCGATAATAGAATTGCCCAAAATTAGTTTTTTTCTAAATTCTAAAAATCTCGCAGCATCCTCCATTTTCCATATATCATGTGAAAGATAATAAGGCATTAAATCTCTTTTTTCTTGAACCTTTATAGAATCTCTTAAAAGCAAAGATGACAATGATAATGTTGGCGGCGTAGCAAAAACACTTTCTGTATAACCCCTCTTATATAATGAAGGAAGCATACCACAATGATCCAAGTGCGAATGAGTAAGAAAAACTGCATCCATATTTAAATCTGGTTTTATTGGGCCTTGAAAATTTTGAACATCAATCCCATAATCCAAAAGGAATTTTTCAACTCCGTTATCAACAATTAATGCAGACCTACCAACTTCTTCACAACCACCTAAAAAATGAATTTCAATCATTAAAAAACCCAAATAAATTCATATTAATTATTTACTCCCTTCTAAAACTTAAAAGTTA
>CAZFVX010000094.1:0-3308 GCA_964522675.1 uncultured archaeon | reverse complement strand
TATTGATGTTTATAATTCTAAATCATTCAAATTTGGTAAAGCTTTTTTAGTTCCTTTTAATGATAAATTTTAATAGAGAAAAAATGAAGATGTGGGAAAAATATACATTCAAATTGGAAACTCTAACACCTTTAAATATAGGAGATGGGAGTAGATGGTTTCCTTTTGAATATTGGAAAGAAAACGGGAAATTAATTATTGTAGATTTCGATAGGTTTATTGATTACATTTTTTCTCAGAATAATTGGGAAGAACTTTTTAATAAATTGGATGAATTGTTCTCCAATGAAGAAAAATATTATACCAACAAGAGATTCGAAGCAAATTTTAATGTAATTTTAGAGGAATTGGGATTGGAAGATAAAAAAGAAGAATTTAAACCTAAACCATTTAAACTAAAATATGTAAAAGACTTAGAAGATAGGGGAGGGGAAGTTAAAAAAGAAATAATTAAGTTCGTAAGGGAAAAAGGCAAGCTGTTAATTCCTGGAAGTTCTATAAAAGGGGCATTAAGAACTGCTTTTATCTATCATAATGTTTTTGATAAAGATATAATCAATGTTTACAGAGAAAGAGAGAAAAAGAAAGCAACAAGTTATGTGAATAAAAAATTTAATTTTGATGATAAAAAAAACATTTTGGTAAGAGATGTTTTAGTTGACAAAGAAACAGAAATACATCTTATTAAGAGGTTGGGTATGGGAAAAAGTTCCCCTCTTAATGGAATTGAAGTTATAGAGATAAATGATAAAGATAACATAGAGGTTGAAATTCAAGTAAGGAGAAATATGGAAGAAGTTATGAGGGAAGTAAATAATTTCTCTCTTACCTCTATTAATGCTATATTAGGAATTGATTCTGTAAAGAAAGACGAGGTTCTCGTTTCTGAGTTAGACAAGATCAAAAATGAAATTAGTGAACGAATGGAAGAAGGCAAGGAGATGATATTTCAGTTAGGAAGTGGAGGAGATTACTTTAGTAAGTCTATCGGTGAAAAAATTATGAAATTAGTAAATAAAGATATAATAAAAGATAAAAAATCTTTGTTATCTTTAAGAAAAAAATTGGATTTTGGTAAAAATCCTAAAACAAAAAATTTTAATCTAGAATTCCCAAAAACCTTTTCTGTTAATCAAGATAATAAGCCTTTTGGATGGATAAAATTGACTATGAAAAAATGAAATTTTTTCTTTTAGCAAATATCGGGAGTAATGATGTGTGGGAAAATAATAATAGAATTGATAAAGATAAAATAAGAAGTAGAGGAAAAGAAATTTTAGATAATCTTTCTTCTTATAAAGAAAAAATTTCTTTTCCAATTATTCAGCCATATTTGAATGTTTTTTCCGATAAAATAGAGAAAATATATTTGTTTGTGACAGATCAGCCAGAAGAAAGATATTCGAATCAAGATACTATTTATTTCGGAGAAATAATGAAAAAGATAATCGAAGAAAAATTTCAAATTGCTGTAGAAGTAAAGAGATATTGTGGAAATCCAATGAACTTTGAGCAGATTGCTACTTTTTATAGAGAAATACTAGAAAAAATTGGAAACGAAAGGGTTATAATTTCGATTTCGGGGGGAATTCCTTTGATGAATTATGCATTATTGATTTCTTCTCTTTTCATTTTTAATTCTCCACTTATTTACAGGATCGATGAGAAAAGCGGTCAAATAAAAGAACTTGATTACAGAAGCATTAAAAAAATATTTGTCAAGAGCTCTCTTATGGAATTTGTCCAAACTTACAATTACTCGGGAGCGTTGAAAGTTCTCGAAGAAAATAGTCTTTTTTTAGAACCCAAAAAGTTTGAGACGCTTCAATTACTGTTAAAATACCTCATAGAAAGGTTACATTTTAATTTTGAGAAGGCAGAAGCTTTAAAAGAAAAGATTTTGTCTGTTAATCCTAAAATCAATGAAGAGTTATTGTCAATCCACAATTTCACTGAAAAGGGTCTTCTTTACGAATTGTACTCTAATATGGCAATAAAATGGTTTAATGGAGAAATTGTGGATTTTATTTCTAGGTTTTTTAGATTTACTGAAGCTAATCTTCAATTTTTATTTAATGAAAATATTGGAAAAATAAACTGGAGTGAGAATAAAGAGAAAATTAAAGAAGATTTTAATAAAATATTGGAGGAGAAAGGAATAAAAGAGAAAGTAAAAGAAGAGTTAAAAAAAGCTAGAAGAAGTTTTGAGTTGGAAATAGAACCTAGCAGGTTTACCATCTTTTTTGCTTTAAAAAGATGTAAGGTAAAGAATCTTTCATTTTTGAGTTTTTTAAATACCCTTGTTGATGAATATAGACACAAAAGTATAGCTGCTCATGGATATAGAGGAATAAGTAAAGAAGAAATAGACAAAAAGATGAAAGGAGATTTGCTTGAAAAAATTAAGAAAGAGATTATAATTCCTCTGGGCTTACCAGAAGAAATAATTTTTGATAAAATTAATAAAGAAATTCTTATTCCACTGATTCAAGATTTATAATGGAAAAGAAAATTTCTATGGCAGCTTCTCTTTTTGGCTGTTATTTTGTATGTAAAAGGCAGTTATGGTTTAACTTTCGCAATATAGAGATGCAGCACTTTTCAGAATTAATAAAGTTAGGGAACCTAATTCATGAAATTTCATTCGAGAAAGAAAAGAAAGAAGTAGAAATTGATGGAATAAAATTTGATTTCATTAAAAAGAAAAATAAAATCTTTATTGAAGAGATAAAAAAGTCAGATAAAATGTACAGAGCCCACTATTGGCAAGTTATATTTTATCTTTATATCTTAAAAACAAAATATGGGATAGATGCAAGAGCGATCCTTCATTATCCAAAACAAAAGAGAAAGAAGGTAATAAAACTTTTTCCAGAAAAAGAGCAAAAAATCAAAGAGATACTGAAGGATATAAGAGAAATTACAGCAAGACCAAAACCTCCGGAAGCTGTGAGGAAACCTTATTGTAAAAGTTGCAGTTATTATGAGTTGTGTTTTGCTTAACGTTAAAAATTGGACATGCGTAAAATAAAATGGAAATATGACTCAGAATTACTACATACTAAAGTCAGGAAAGTTAAGAAGAAAAGGTAATACTCTCTATTTAAAAACAGCTAAGGAAGTTAAGGCGATACCAATTAACAATATAAATGCCTTATTTTGTTTTGGTGAAGTCGATGTTAATACGAAGCTTTTAATTTTTTTATCTCAAAACAAAATACCAATTCATTTTTTCAACTATTACGGTTTCTATATTGGCAGTTTTTATCCACGCGAATATTTAAATTCTGGCTTGCTTTTAGTTAGAC
>CAZFVX010000093.1:0-3310 GCA_964522675.1 uncultured archaeon | reverse complement strand
GCTTAATGAAGCAAAGGTTATAGATAAAGAACTTGAAGAAAAAATGAAAGGAATAGTGGGATTAAGAAATATAATTGTTCATCTTTATGCGGATATAAAGTATGATGTAATATTTGATTCGCTTGAAGAAATTGTTTCAACACTAAAAAATTTTGTAGAGATTTTACTTAAATATTGCAAAGAAAAAGGAATAGACCCATAATTTTAAAATACAAATTAAAATTAAAATATGATATTTGAAGAACTTTTTGTAATGAATATAGGTGAAATTCAAATTTATTTACTTTGGTTTTTGCTTGGTTCTTTCACTGTTGCCACGATTTCTGATTTAAAACACATGAGTGCACAAAAAGAATTTGTAGATTTTTGGTTGGGGTTTGGAATTTTAATGTTTCTTCTCGACCTTTATTATAACTTTTATTTATCTCAAAATTTGGTTTTTTTAGTGTTCAAATGGGGTTTAATATTTATGGCTATACCAATAATATTTCATTTTAAGGGAGTTGCCAGAGGTGACATAACGGCAAAAATAGCGGCAACTTCCTTGTTTCCGCCTGTATGGATAGTTTTATTCATTTTTTTAGTTGAAATAGTTAGGCTTTTTACAGCGAGATTTTGGAAAGTTTTTGGAAATGAAAGAGCATATCCTTTTATGCCGGTGATTTATATAACCACAATAATAATTTTGTTAATAAACTTACCAATTAAATTTTTTATTTAAAAAATGAAAAATAAGATATGAAAAAATTTACTTTGGGTTTAATAGTTGGAATTGCCTTAACTTTAATTTTCTTCACCGTACTTTCTATTTCGGATATTTATTATTCTTATTATCCAAAGGTTGGAGTAATAGAACTGAATGGCGAGATTTCTTATTCTCCTTCTTTGTTCACAGAAACAATTAATCCCGATGATGTGTTTTCACTAATAAAACAAGCAGAAGACGATAATTCTATAAAATCTGTTTTATTTAAAATAAATTCTCCCGGTGGTTCCGTTGTTGCTTCGAGGGAAATTGCTTTAAGAATTAAAGAAATGAAAAAACCTACTATTTGCTGGCTTGCTGATGTTGCTGCCTCTGGAGCTTATTGGATAGCTTCTTCTTGCGATAAAATAGTTTCTGACCCTTTAACGATCACTGGTTCAATTGGCGTTGAGGCCTCTTACTTACAGTTTGAAAAGACATTTGAAAAATATGGAGTTGAATATGAAAGAATTGTCTCGGGAGAAAGCAAAGATATAGGCTCTCCTTATAGAAATTTAACGGAGGAAGAAAGGAAAAAATTGGAAAAAATAGTTAATGACACGTTTCAATATTTCTTACAAGACATAATTTCCTCAAGAAATTTAACTCAAGCTCAAGTTAATGAAATAGTTTCTGGGGATATTTTCTTAGGGAAAGACGCTCTTAAACTTGGTTTAATTGATTCTTTAGGTTCTTATCAAGACACAAAAAAATTAGCGGCAAACCTAAGCGGGGTAAAAAATCCAATGTTTATAACTTTAAGCAAAGGAGAATTAAGTTTAATCGAGTTATTGGGAAAATTAATTTAATTTATTTGGATTTAATATTATACGTTTCACAAGCACCATCATTTCTTTTTATAGAAAAAATTGATTCACTTTCATTTATTTTTAATTCAATATATTTTTCCCAACAATCATCTTTTTTTGTATATAAGGTTAACTTGTTATTTTCTTTTTCAATTTTATATTCCTTACCTAATAAAAACTTTTTAATTAATTCAGAGTATTCATTTTTTTCGGAATTATTTGCAATATAAAAAAGGATTTTATTTAAAAATGAATCATATAAAAAAGGAGAATTTTCTTTTAAGGTTCTAATTTCATTTTCAGAAATACCAACATTTATACATCTAAAAAGAGCAACATCATCATCAGTAAACATAACCCTTAAAACAGGTTCTAAATTCATTTCTTTACCTCTTTACTTTTAAAATAAATAATTTTGAAGATAAATTTTATAAATTTTTGCTTTTTAGAAGTAGTTAATTAACTTTATTATTGGTTTATTGATTTGTTGGAAAGAATTTAAACGCGTGTTCTAATATATTTTTATTATATTTCTGTACCCATTCTGGTAAAATGTTTCTTTTTATATATTCAAATTTACCACTACCACTTATTTTTATAGAAATTATTTTATCTAAAGGATTTGAATTTTCTAAGGCTCTTGTAATATCAATTTCAAATTCATTGATTTTAGAAAAATATCTAAGAGTTTCTTTTATAAATTCTTCTATTTGATTTCTATAAGGCGAAAGAAAACTTTCATTTATTTGTTGAAATGGAATATTTAAAATAAACTCTTTTTCACCATTTCTAGAAAAATAAAGAGGAAGTATAAGATTTTGTTCATAAAATTCTTTTTCTCGAATTAATTTTTCAAGTTCAGAATTTATTTTTCTAAGTCTTCTAAAATTTCTTATTTTACTAATAAAACCGGGGTTTTCATTTTCGATATTTTCCCTTAAATTGTATAACTCATCTAATTCTTTATAAATCTTTCCTAATATTTCCAAACTATTTTCTACTTTCATTTTCATTATTCTTTTTTAATTTCTTTAAACTCGGTGTAACCACATTTTCCGCAATATAATCTGTTTTTGTGATTTGCTAACCACGTTCCGTCTCCACATCTTGGACATGGTTGTCTCTTTCTTTCTAATTTCCCATCCTTAATTTCATAAAATTTATGTTGTTGTTGGGACTCGTGTTTTCTTCCCGTCCTTTGTTTTTTCTCCTTTCTCTTGACCGTTTTTTTCTTTTTTGCCATTTATTTCCCCTTTGTTCTATTGATTTCAATATTTTAACAAATAGAATTTTTATTTATTTAAATATTTTTAAACTTTCTCTTTAATTTAGATTTTCATTGTTTTATAAACATGTCTCCATAAAAAGTAAATCCCCATTCCAAGTAAAAAGAAATATATGGTTAATAGTTTCCATCCCAAATTCTTTTGATATTTTGAGATTGAATAAAAACTAAAAAATGAAAAAAATAAAGCAATAGAAGTAATTACGGCTATCATATCTTTTAAGGCCATAACTGAAAATCCAGAATAAAAATTATAAATTATCATTAATAATGAAATTAAGATCAGTGAGGCATACATATTTCTTTCGGTAAACCAATTTGGAACATTTAACACATAAGATTTAGAAAAATTATAAGCCACCTTAACCTCAAAATAAATAAATATTAAAAGAAAAATATATGGAATAGTATAATAAGCAATAAATATCGGAAAAACATCTCCAAATAAAAATTCAGATAATGCCCATAAAA
>CAZFVX010000092.1:0-3327 GCA_964522675.1 uncultured archaeon | reverse complement strand
TTTTACGAATATATAAATTTTTCGTTCTAATTTTGATACGAATAATTAAAAGAGTTTTCAACTTCTTTTTTAAAGTTTTTATATAAGTCTTCATCTATAGCAACTAAGAAAATTTTTTCAATGTTTTTAAATTGAAATTTTTTTATTACTTCAATCATAGCTTTTGCTGCCGTTTTAGGAGAAACCCCACCAACACCCGTTCCAAGACCTGGGATTGCTAAGGATTTAATTTTATTTTTTTCTGCACATTTTAAAGCAGAAAATAATGCTAATTTTATATTTTTAGGATTTGTTCTCTCTGCGGGTTTTTCCATTGTGGGGGCATGAATTACATACTTTGCTTGAAGCTTCCCACCAGAAGTTATCACGGAATTACCTATAGGTATTGGAGCTTTTTCTAAAACTTCTTTTTCTATTATTTCACCACCAACTCTTTTTATCACGCCAGCCAAACCACCGCCCATATATCCTAAAGAATTTGCTGGATTTACTATTGCATCTACCTTCAATTTAGTTATATCTTCTTTTAAAACTTCTATTTTCATTTTATTCTTCCTTTTTCTTAAAAAATAACCAATTATTTTCTCCTTTAAATTTGGGACTTGATTTTAACTTAACTAAAACATATTTCCCTTTAAGTTTTTCCCCAAAAATTTCAAATACAATTTTTTCTGGTTTTAAGGACTCTATTTTAAATGTTCCTTTATCCCAAATTATAACCTCACCAGCACCGTAATTACCTTCTGGTATCGTGCCTTCAAAACAAGCGTATTCTATAGGATGGTCTTCTGTTTGAACCGCCAATCTTCTTATCCCGGGTTGTGTGGGGGGTTGTTTGGGAATCGCCCAACTTTTTAAGACACCGTTTATTTCTAATCTCAAATCCCAATGTAAGTGGGAGGCATGGTGTTCTTGAATAACATAAACGGGCCTTTTAAGTTTAATCCCCTTATATTTTTCTACAATTTGCTCACAAAAACTTTCTGTTAATTCTGGCTTTGGCTCAGAAGTTTTCTCAAAATTTCTTTTTTTTAAATAATTTTCTAAACTCATATTAAATCTTAAAAGCTGAAGGACATAACTTATTTATAACACATTCTTCACATTTAGGTTTTCTTGCATTACAAATTTTTCTTCCATGTTCGATTAATAAATAATTTATATCAAACCATTTATTTTTTGGAACAATTTTCATTAAGTCCTTTTCAATTTTTTCGGGGTCCTTGTTTTTTGAAAGGCCCAATCTTTGCGAAAGCTTTCTCACGTGCGTGTCAACGGCGATCCCAACTACAATTCCGTAAGCATTGCCCAAAACTATATTTGCAGTTTTCCTCGCAACACCCGGTAAAGAGATTAGTTCTTCCATTGTTTTTGGAACTTCTCCTCCAAATTTCTCAACTAAAATTTTACAACATTTTTGTATATTTTTTGCCTTATTTTTATAAAATCCCGTGGACTTTATTTCTTGCTCAAAAACCTTAATATCCATATTAGCGTAATCCTCGGCAGTTTTATATTTTTTAAATAATTTTTCGGTAACCATATTAACTCTTTTATCTGTACACTGGGCGGAAAGCATGGTCGCTATCAACAATTGTAAAGGATTATTATATTTTAAAGCAACTTTAGGATGATTATACTCCTTTTCTAACAGCTCAATTATTTTTAAAACTCTCTCTTTTTCTTCCATATTTAATTATTTTTTAAAAATTAAAGAATAAATTTTTAGAGATTAAATGAAATTGAGAAAATTATACGCAAATTTGTTTAATAAAATTGAATATCTTTTTTCAGAAAAATTAGAAAATGAAGATTTAAAATGTGGGTTATTTATTGATATTTTTAGAGGAATTTCTGGAAATCATAAATTAAAAGTAACATTATCTGAAAGATGTTTGGGAAATATTAATGGGAAAGAAGTTATTTTAGGTAAATTAAATATTTATGCTGAAGACCCAAATAACTTTAAAGATTATGTTTCTGGTTTGTATTTGCAAAAAAGATTTGAATGTGATGAAATACATGCATGTGATAAATCAGAAGCAGCTGTTATTTATTAAAAAATATAAAAAAATATGGTAAAAAATTTGGATTTAATGAAGAAAGTCTGAATTTTGGAATTGAATTATTTAATTGTATATACGAGTCTTGGAAAGAAATTAGAAATCAAAATTATTAATTTAATCTTTTATTTTAATTTAATCTTATGAATCCCGTTTTTCAAGATTCTAAGAAAATTAATGAAACCGAGTTGGCGGAAAAAGTATTGGAACTTTCCGGTTATCCCCACTTCAATCCCGTTCAAAGGAAAGCCTTAAATAAAGGTTTATTGGATGGTAAGAATATGGTAATTTCTGCCCCCACCGCTTCTGGAAAAACGTTAATTGCGGAATTAGCCGCTTTAAATGTTATTAAAAACCATGGAAAAAAAGTGGTTTATATAGTTCCTTTAAGGGCTTTGGCCTCTGAAAAATACGAAGAGTTTAAGAATAAATATGAATCTTTAGGAATTAAAATTGCAATTTCTATTGGTGATTATGATTCTTCCGACCCTTGGTTGGCGAATTATGATTTGATCATAGTTACATCCGAAAAATTTGATTCTTTACTTAGGCATGGAATTAATTGGGTGGGGGAAATAGGTTTAATAGTTGCAGATGAAATACATTTATTAAATGACCCATCAAGAGGACCAACTTTGGAAATAATTTTAACGAGAATAAAACCCTATAAACCCCAAATCTTGGGACTCTCCGCAACTATTAAGAATTATGAAGAAATCGCCGAGTGGTTGAATGCGGAAGGAGTAAAATCTAATTACAGACCAATAAAACTTTATAAAGGGGTTTATTTTGATAAAAAAGTTTATTTTTATCCCGAAAAAGAAATTGAATTTCAAGGTATTTATAAACCAACTATTGAAATTGCTAAAGATACCGTAAAAAAAGAAAAACAAGCCTTAATTTTTGTTTCCACTAGGAAAAGAACTGAAAGTTTGGCAGAAAAAATAGGTAAAGTTATTCGAGAAAATTTAAAAGAAAGCGAGAAAAAAGAATTAGAAAAATTAAGTAAGGAGGTTTTAAATGTTTTAGAGCATCCAACAAAACAATGCGAAAGATTATCTTTATGCTTGAAATCTGGAACGGCCTTTCACCACGCGGGTCTTGTAAATGAACAAAGAAAAATTGTTGAAGATAATTTTAAGAAAGGTATAATTAAGATTATCGTTGCAACACCAACTTTAGCGGCGGGAATAAATTTACCCGCTTGGAGAGTAATTATAAGAGATTTAAAGAGATTTAATTCAATGACGGGTTCGGATTATAT
>CAZFVX010000091.1:0-3402 GCA_964522675.1 uncultured archaeon | reverse complement strand
GTCCATCTTCATAAACTTCAAAATCCTCTTTTGTCAAATCTGTAACAAAATTACCGTTCTTATCTGTAACAATAATATCAATTAATATAAGTCTTACTATTACTTTATGCTGTTCAGGTGGGTATATTTGTGCTTTTCCTCCCTCGAGATAAACAACAAAGAGTGAAAGAGAAAAAATTGCCACATAAATTAACTTCAATTTTCTCATAATCTAAATTGATTTTATTATATATTTTTGCATTAAATCAAATTTTAAATTTATATGCATTTCAACAAAAATCTATTATAAAATCCCTATTCTATTAGCTCATCGAAAATACACAATCAGTAACAAGCAGGTGATTGGGTACAGTTAGGACCATAAATTGTATCTTCGCAATTAGGGTCGGTAGTATTACACAAAGAAGCACTTGTATTGCAATATGAATCAGAGGTATTTCTGCATCTCAGATCACCCATTTTGCATGTTCGCGTATTATTACACGTTGGGGAACAATCCATAGTAATAGTATTTGAGCATGTAGCAGAGCATGTGAATGATTGATCACAAGTATTAAATCCTTGGCAGGAATAATAATTGCATGTAAGGACTGAGAAACAGGTATTTCCTTCACATGTTGTGCCTGAGATAGTAGGTTCCACACATGGTAATTCTTTACATGTAGCAGTTTGCCAACTTGGAGGGCAATGAGGATCTATGATTTTCATTTTTACCCTGTTTGGGTCTTTATTATCCATTTTTTTTCCTTCCAAAGATTTTTTCGCAATTTTCAATGATTGAGAATAAAGAGGTGAATCATCTTCATCTTCCGAAACTTTTATAGTGGTTGGGAGAGAGGGACGGTCTGTGCTACACTTCCACAAAATTATAGAGGTTATTCCTATAAGCATAAGAAATAGAAAAATGTTTTTTCTCATTTGCTTCCTCCTAATTTTTAGAAATCTAAGGTTAAAGCAAAAAATTTTAGTTTAATTTTATTCATTTTCTCTCTGTTTTCTACTTAAACCAAATAAATCCCTAAAAATCCAAAATTCAAAATTATATACCTTCCTTAATTTCTCGTCTGGAATCATAGAAGTTGATCCCATAATCTCATTTGAAAACATATATGAACATCCAAATACAGCTATTAATCCTTTTCCATATTTTTTAACAGTAAACACCGGGAATTTTTTAATTTTATTATCTATTTGAATGAAATATTTTGGTTCGCCTCCTTTTACAATTCCAAAATGTTCCCCTTTCCATATTTCTTTTCCTTTATGATCTACAAGTTTTCCCTTCTTTATTTCATAAAATTCCATTCTAAGACCAAAAGGCCTAAGAAGCTGATAAGCAGTAGAATTTTTTATGTTCCTTGGGTCGTCCATAACCAGAACTTTTCCGCCTCTCTCAACATAGGAAACCAATTTTTTTATTTCTTCCTTAGAAAACGCTTTAAAAGGATTTATAATTACTAAAGCGTTTCCATTAAAAGAATTTATAAAATTGTTACATAAAGAAGGAATAATTCCTAATCTTTGAGTCCAGACATAGAAAGTGTGGAAATTATTTTTACTTTTAGGTGAAAACTTCTTCACTGGAAGATAAATATTACAATGCTCATAGTCAAAATTAATTCTGAAATATGGTGTATGAGATTGTGGTAAAGGGTAGTTTAATTTATTTATATAGTGAAAAAGTAAGTTACCTACTATAATGGCTAAGGGAATCGAAAATAGCAAAATTATTAAAATTTCTTTTCTTAAGATTTTATTACTCAATATTATAGCTATTCCAAAGAAAATTAAAGTCAAAATTAAAAGTATCTTATTAATAAAATTATATTTGTTTTTTCGATTAAGCCATTCTATTGAACCGAGGAGTAATTCAGGCTTTCCAGGAATAAACATGTAAAAATTAGAAAAGCAGGTACTATCTGTAAATAGGAGAATTCTTCCTTTTCCGTATTTTTTTCCTCCCATTTGTACAAAATATCCGAATTCAAAATTTGTTGATAAATGTGGATCTTTAGGGAAAAAGCTTCTTTGAGAGTAATCAGCTCTAAGGGCTTTTAGTCCATACCCTATTATTATATTTTCTGAAAAAAAGGGTGCTTTAAGTGTGCAAGAAGTGGCAAATAAGAAATAAGGTATATGTAATACCACAGGGTGAGCCAGGATTTTAGAGGGTTTGTATAAAGAGAGATTTCCAGTAGAAAGGTCGTATGTAGCATCATAATTAAATTTGAAACCAAAAAGAGAGGCAATTGGATTTAAATAAGTCCCCATACCGAAAACATTTGTATGGTCACCGATTAAAAAAAGTCCTCCCCCATTCGTTACAAAACTTTTAATGGCTTTTAACTCACTAAAATCAAAAGATTTCGTTGGTGTTTTAATAATTAAAATATCAAAATCTCGAAGAACATCTAATGAAATTTTACTTTTGTTGATTTTTACTGAATAATAATAAGCCAAGTAATTCCTTAAACAATAATAATTATATCCGGATTTTTCTCCATACCATTCCGTATCATATTCCTTTTCCGTCCATTCCCAGTCACTATGATACTCATCAATTAATATTCTTCCTTTCTTTCTAATGCCTGGATCATTGAAGTTCCAAAACCCAATAAATGAAATAATACTTAAAAAAATAAAAAATCCTAAAAGAAAGTTCTTAAGACCGAAGGAATTAAAATTGAATTTTAAAAATTTATGTTTTTCAACTTCAATTTTTAAAAGCTTACAAATTAAAAAAGGGAATAATATAAAACTCAAAATTATGTAAAAAGGCTGCCAAAATATTGAAATGTTTCTTGAGTCTATGAAAAAGAAGAGCAATACAAAATATCTTATAATCGCATAACTTACAGAGATTCCTAAAATAATAAAACAGTCTTTTATAATATTTGTAGAAAATATGAATATAAATACAAAGCCTCCAATTAGAAACATAATCAATAGATATAATCCTAAAGATTCAAAACTAAAAAGTAAGTCCTTAACACCTTCAGAAGTTTCAATGAAAATTTTGCTTTTGTCAAAATAAACATTTAAGTTGAAAATTTTCCCAAAAAAATTCATGATCGGGGAAAGAAATTCGATTTTATGATATCGGCTAGCGAAATGAATATAAAAAGAATTTGCTATATATTGAGAAATTAAAATTATTCCTGAAAAAATAAAACCTAATGAAAAGGGATGAAAATTCTCATATTTTCGAAAAAAAAGAAGGATTGCCAAGCCTAAGATGATTAAAATACCACCTATATTAAAAGGAGAAGGAATTAGTGAACTAAAAATTATAAAAATTAAAAAAGAAAAGGTAAGCATGTATAAATTTAATTTTTTTATAGTTATTCCTAAATTCTTAAACTCCCAAACAAAAAATCCTATACCTCCTAGAAGGAAAAAGAT
>CAZFVX010000090.1:0-3409 GCA_964522675.1 uncultured archaeon | reverse complement strand
AGCCGGAGCCGAGGAGCTGGTCTGCCTCTGCCCGGTCTGTATGGATATGCTTTCTCCCTTAGCACAAAAGCTTGGATTGAAACTAATTCACCTAATAGAATTGATTAATTGGGCACTTATTTAGTTAGAGTGAATTCAAGTTGTTTTTTTCAAAATTAGAATTAAAATAAAAGTTAAATGACTTGGATTAACTCTAAAATTAAGGAGTTTTTAAGAGTCTTTTTTCTGGCTCTTTTTTTAGCATTAATTCCTTTTATAATTGAACAGGCTTTTCGGAAAATCTTTTCCTTTTCTCCCTGGCCTTTTGCTTTAGGAGTGGTGGTTTTAATCATTTATTTATTTATTTCTCTAGGTGGGATTGTAGGGGGACGATATTTAGAGAATATTTCAATAGTTAGGGAGAAAATTAAATATCTTTCTTTTATTTTTCTCATCTTTCTTTTCTGTTTTTCTTTTATCATTGTGTTAAAAAATTTTCATACTTCTTGGAAAGAAAATTATTGGATAATAAGAAGTGGTTTGATAGTAGGTTTGATAGTAATAATTGCCTATTATTCCTATTTTGCTCCGCAAAGATATTATGATATTTTATTTAACTTAGGGACGATTTTTCTTTGGTTTAGCTGGATAATTCTTTCTCCTGAAAGTATCGCCCCGGTGGTAGGATTTTATGTCTCGGAGCTCCGTTTTTCCTTATGTCATATATTTTATTTATTAATTATCGCTTATTTAGTTGATCGTAGTTTGCGAAAGGTGAAATTTTTTCATATTAGTTTTATATTTTTAGTATTTTTTCTAATTTGGTTTGGGATTACTATTTCATCACCTAAAAGTTTCGTTAAAGAAGAAAAGGAGAGCAAAAAAGAAAATAATTCTTTAAATTTATCTTTGGGGAAGCCTCATTTAATTATAATAGTGTTAGATACAGTGAGGAAAGATCATCTTTCCTTATATGGATATTCTCGGCGGACTACCCCCTTTTTAGAGGAATTAGCCCAAGAAAGTTTAGTTTTTACAAATGTTCAATCTACTTCTTCTTGGACCCTTCCGGCTCATGCTTCGCTTTTCACTGGTCTTTATCCGCATGATCATGGAGCTCATCGTTTTTCGCACTCTCATGGACTACCTTTAAGTTCTTCTTATACTACTCTGGCAGAAATTTTAAGAAATCAAGGTTATCGTACCGCTGGTATCTCTGCTAATTTTGCTTATGTGAATAAAGAATTTGGCCTCCACCAAGGTTTTGAATACTTTTTTTCTTCTTATCAGCCTAATTATCTTCTTCTTTGTAAATCTGATTTTTTGCGAATTTTATTAAATACGGGATTAGGAATAAAGATAATTTCTCGAATATCTACTTTATCATTTTATGACTTTCTTTATTCTTATTATCGTCCGTATTTCTCCGGAGCAGAGATTATCTCCATGGCGGAGAAATGGTTTTCTAAAAATTGCCAAGGGTATTCTCCTTGCTTTCTTTTTCTTAATCTTATGGAAGCTCATTCTCCTTATCTTCCTCCCCCAGAATATGCTCAAATCTTTGCTCCTCCTTTAACTTTGAATTATTGGGGAAAGCCCAGTTTGATTTTTCATCTTTCAGAAAAAAGATATTACCAAATCATTTCTCAGAGGGATTTTTTAACTAAAGAAGAGAAATATTTATTTAATGCTTTATATGATGAAGAACTTCTTCATCTTGATACAGTTATAAAAGATTTTATTATCTGGTTAAAAAGAGAAGGGTATTTCAATAATTCAATGATTATAATTCTTTCTGATCATGGCGAATTTTTAGGAGAGAGAAACTTATTAAGTCACGGCTTGACTTTATATCATGAAGAATTATCTATTCCTTTAATCATTAAATTGCCCTTCTCTTCTGTTACTGGAATAAACCAGAAAATATTTACCATTAATTATCTATTTGATTATATTATTAGCTACCTAAACAATAAAGCTAGCTGTTCTTCTAATAAAAATTTTGAAGCAGAGTATTATTTAGCTGAAAGGTATGGAGTAAAATCTAATGAGATTGTAGAGTTAAAGAAAAATAATAAATTAGCTCTATTTATCTCAGATTATAAAGTAATTTTCAATAAGGTTGATGATATAGAAGTATTTAATTTGGCTTTAGATCCGAAAGAGACGAAAGATATTAAAAAAACTCATCAAGAGTTAGTAAATTGGGGGAAAACTTTTTATGAGAAGATTTTCTTACAGGAAAAGAAAAAAGAATTTATTCTCTCCCCTGAAATTCAAAAGAAATTAAAAACCTTAGGATATTTAAGATGAGAAAGAAAGCTCCAGACCATAAATGGCACAAATATGGTGAAATAAGAAATTTGGGTAGAAATATTTTGGTATTACCTCATAATCGGAAGAGGCTTTTGACTTTTTTAGATTTTTTCTCCCAGCTTCCTACTGATTTAAAAATCTTAGATATTGGCTGTGCTTCAGGGTTAAATTTGACCTTACTTTTTCATCTCGGATTTGAAGATATTGAAGGAATAGACCTAGTCCCTCAATTTGTAGAAAGAGCCCGAAGATTGAATCTTAATGTTAGGCAAGCTGATTTATTTCAATATCAGTCGGAGCATAAATATGATGTGGTTATCTGTACCGAAGTTTTAGAGCACTTAGAAGACCCTGAACTTGCTTTAAAGAAAATCAGAGAATTTTTAAAAGAAGAGGGAATTATTTATCTTTCCGTTCCTGTTTATGATTCGGTAAAATGGAGAGTACGGCGACTATTATTTAAAGAGACCAGAGAGTTTCATTCCAAACTCCATGATGAAACTCATATAAATGCTTTTAGTTGGCGCTCTGTAAAAAGATTATTGGAAAGAAATAATTTTGAAATTTTCTTTCGGGTAATATATTGGAATCCTTTGCCTAAAATAGGTGAAAATATTTTAGGGAGATTTTTAAATAAATTATTTCCTCAATTGGGAGATTTTTTAATTATTGGTGCAAAAAAGAAATCATAATATGAATATAATTAAAAAGAGATTGCTTTTTCCGGTTTTAATTAAGCTTGGACAAATTAAAGCTTATTTATCCTCTTGGTTTCATATTCCTAAAAAAATACTTATTATTAGTGCACCAGCTAATGGGGTGGGGAACACAATTTTATATTTGCCAGTTTTAAAAAAGATACGAGAGAGCTATCCCAATGCGGAAATAATATTTTCTGGTAGTAAATTAGCTCAAGCAGTTTTGGAAAATAGTGGTTTGGTAGATAAATTTCACCCTGCTCATTGGTTTTATGAATGGAATGGCTGGAAATGTTTGCGAGAGATAGAGAGAGAGGGTTATGATTTGGTAATTGAGACATATCCGGGATATATAGGAATCGGTTACCGGGTTCTTTTGAGCTTATTGAGCCGAGCTAGTTATTGGGCTACCCCAA
>CAZFVX010000089.1:0-3417 GCA_964522675.1 uncultured archaeon | reverse complement strand
ATCTACCAAATCCAGCACTCCTAAATTGACTTATCCCAGAATAAAATCCATACTCCAACATCTTCTTCAATTTCTTTAAATTTATTTCCTTATTCTTAATTAATACAATTCTAATTTCATCTGTTGTAATAGGATTATCTTCTGATGCTTCAATTCTCTCAGATGATACTAAAGAAGTTCTTTCTCCTTTTGGTGTCATCGCTCTTATTGGACGAATATACTTATCTTTATGCTTCTTAAGAACTTTCCCATTCCTATACAAGTAAATCTTGTTAGGAAATATAAAAACGTATCTGTCAATTTTTGCTCTTGGATTTGGTAAATTAATCTGTTCCTTCAAAGCCTGAGCAGCAGCCTTAAGAAATCCTTTAATCATAAAATTTGGTAAATAAATTCCTTTATTATCTTTCCTAAAATAAGTTATTAGAGTCATCTCATTATTCTTTTCTCCTTCTTCAGACTTTGATACCTTATAATCTTCTTCAGTATAAGCTTCAGTTGATAATCCTTCTGTCTTTTCTTCTAACTTCTTCGCATCCTTTAAAGCTTTCTTCCCAATCATCTTGAAAAAATCTAACTTCAATAATTCTGGACTTGGAGCTGTCCCTAATATGTCAGAAATGAAACTTAACTTTACTACTAATTCCAATGTTTCTATCATTTCATCACCTCCTTACTCTTTTTCTTATTATTATACCATACTTTCCATTTCTTTCAATGCCTCTTCTGTATAAAATCATCATAGATTTTTCTTCTTATTATCATCTTTTGAAGTTTGGTATTTTATATTATATTTCATATTTTGCGGAATAAAATATGAAATATTAAAAAGAATTTAGAGTAGTCATTAAGACAAAGAAGTAAGTATGTAGAAAGGGTTTAGAAGGTAATAAATTATAGTATAATCAGATTATAGAATGGAAGGATAATTTTATTAAAGCTTCTTACTTATTATTTTTAGGATATAGTTTTTGTTTTCATTTTATTTTTATTTCATTCATTTCCTATTTTTTGTCCAAATTTATATCATATTTTATTACATTTTACTCCGTAAGAAATGGTGGCTTGCCCATGCAGTAGATGGGCTTTGTAAGAAGTTTGGTAGCTCTTTAATTGGGACTACCCTTATTCTTACTGGCTGAGCCATGCAGCCACTACCCAATATCCCATTAAGGGATTCTTGGGCTACTTTTTTAAGTATATTTATAGCTCCATTTACATCAGCATTTATAACTTGTCCACAATTTTTACAAATATATAATCCTCTATATTTTCTATTATCTTTTCTTATTATTCCACACTTACAGCAAGTTTGTGAGCTATAAGCTTCATCGACTTCTATGTATTCGATATTATAGTATTCACATTTGCTTTTAAGTTTTTGTTTAAATAATCCATGTGGTATTGAACAAAAATTTTGATTATTCTTTTTGCCAAGATTAATATTCTGTTTAATTTCTTTCAACTCTCCAATTACAATTTTACCAATATTATTTTTTAAACAATGTTTGATAATGCAATTTACGGCTTGATTCATAAAATTATCTATTACAAATTTTCTTTTTCTGTTTAGTTTACATAATTTATTACCTCCTTTAATTTTTTGTTTGGAGTAAATACTTTGAAGTAAGGCTTTTTTCTTATGATACCAATGGTTGAAAGATTTGATATACCTACCTTCAATTATGAAGGTAGTCCTATTGGTATCTATACAAGTAGCAAAATTATCTAAGCCTAAATCAATAGAAAGGATTTTATTTTTATCTAAGTTTAGACCTAATGGATTATCTTTATAGACATATTCTATTTCAAACCATTTTCCGCCACATTTAGGAACTATTCTTACTTCTTTCATTTCTTTTCCAATAATGTTTTTAGGAAGTTTAAGTATAAATTCTTTAATTTTAAATTCTTGTCTATATTTTTTATTGAGAAATAGTTTGATTCTATCTTTTTCTATTTTAAACATTTGTTTTGGAAAAATACAAACAAAATAGCTATCTTTTGGCAAATATTTTGGTAAGCATATTGGTCTATTATAATTTCCTTTTTTTCTTTCCTTAATAAGCCTGAAAAAAGATTTCATATTTCTATCTACAATTTTCATTGTCATAATTGATATTTGGGCAGGTAAATTTCTATATGCTTCAGAATCTTTAACTAAATGATAAGCTTGTTCATAAGAAAGATATTTATTATTTTCAAAGAAGTATTGCCTGACTACAAAAAGAGTATAGTTATAGATGTCCTTTGAACGATGCGTTAAAGCTTTTATCAGTTTGAATTCTTTCTTCTTTAATCTTAAATGGCACTTTTGTGTTTTATACAATTCTTTTCTCTCTATAAAATATTTTTGCTAAATTCTTATCTTAAAATTTTTCAT
Organism: uncultured archaeon; assembly: GCA_964522675.1. Taxonomy (GTDB): domain Archaea; phylum Aenigmatarchaeota; class Aenigmatarchaeia; order QMZP01; family CAZFVX01; genus CAZFVX01. Next base: position 1,034 of record CAZFVX010000089.1, on the reverse strand, counting down.
TAATTTATTTTTTAGATTTTGATTAAGTTCTTGATTGAATTTTAATTGAGATGCTATTATTGGAGTAGGGATTTTTTGGATTTTTGCTATTGTTATGGTATTATTTTTGCAGGTTTATTTTATTGAAGTTTGATTTTCTTTTGATAATAAGGTAAAGATTATTCCAATTAATATTGCAATGAGCATTGTAAGGGAAAGTTTGCTTTTTAATATTGCAATCGTTAGCAGAGAAACGAAGTATGCATAAAGGGTTAATAGAAATATTTTCATACGATTATTACCATTCCGTTATTACTTTGACTTTATAACCTTTCTTTTTCATCTCTTCTTCTATGTATCTTTGCAATGCATAAGCATCAGGAGCAGCTTCACTGATATAAACTACATATGCTTTCTTTACATAGCAACAGCTTAAATCTCCTCAATTAACAGAAGAACCATAAAGCTATAGCTCTTTTAACTTTTTGACATTAACAGTTCCATCTGAATTGTATAAACTTTTGATCAATTTGTTCACTTCTCGATAGATTCTGTCTTCTGCTTTCATTTTGCTTTTTATTTTATCATAAAAATCTAAAATTTCAACTTTTTAGTATTGACAAAATAATAAAAGTATGATATAATAATAAGAAAAAGGAATTTGAAATGAAAGAAGAGATCAGAAATCTTCTAAAAGAGCTTATCTACTTTGCAGGAAAAAAATCTGTAACAGATGGATATTTTGATAAAATAGTAGAAGATTATACCGAAAAGTTAGTTACTCTTTTTAAATGCTATCTTTATAAAATTATTCCTGAAAGAAAAGAAATAAAATATCCAATAGCAAGAACTTTGAAAGGCTACGAAGAAGTTTATGATGTTAGAGAAGTAAACTTTGTCGATGGATGGAATATTTGCCGTGAAAAAATGCTTGAGAAAATTAAAAAAGAAATGGAAAATGTTCTCTGAATGATATGCAATAGTTTTTATTGACAAAATGATAAAAGTATGATATAATAATAGAAACTTGAATGAAGGAGTAATAAAATGGCAAT
>CAZFVX010000088.1:0-3528 GCA_964522675.1 uncultured archaeon | reverse complement strand
TTTACTCCAAATGCTATTCAAGCAGTAAAAGATGCTATTAATCGTCTTCAAAATGAAAGTGAAAATCATGTGAGACCAGAATTAGATAAATTTGCTATAGTTGGTCATTCCGCTGGTGGCGTTATATCTGCCCAAATGGCAGCATTAGCAAAGGAAAACGGGTTGCCTGAACCAAAAGCTGTTATGTGTGTTGAACCAGGAAGAGAATCATTAGGGGGAGCAATAAAATTAGGTATTCCATATGAAGATCTTACGAAAATCCCTTCAAGTACATTACTTCTTATTGTAGTAGCAGATAGAGATTCAACAGTTGGTAAAGTGGAGGGTAAAAGAATCTTTAAAGACACCCCACAAATTCCCACGTCAAGCAAAAATTTTATAGTTATGGTTTCTGATGTACATGGAGATCCAGATTTAATAGCAAATCATAGTGCCCCCGTTGCAATAGAAGATAAGAATGGTAAATTTTATTATGTTGATGCCCTCGATTATTACGGATTTTGGAAATTATTTGATGCTTTATGTGACGCCGCTTTCTATAATAAAAATCGAGAATATGCATTAGGAAACACTCCTCAACAAAGATTCATGGGAAAATGGAGTGACGGAACACCGGTAAAAGAATTAAAGGTTTATACTGATTATTATACCATTGAAAAAACTGTTAGTGATTTTTAAAAAGAAATTTTTATATATATTAAAATTACAAATAATTAAGTGATTTATATGCAACCATTCATTGAAATTTTTTTATGGGCATTTACTGTATCTTTAATTAGTGTAATACTTTATAGAATAATGATTGACCCAGAGAAAATGAGAGAAATCAAGAAAAATATAGAAACTTATAAAGAAAAGATGACACAAGCTCAAAAATCTGGAGATACAGAAAAAACAAATAAGTATTTAACTGAAATGATGTCTTTAACACAAATGCAGTTTAAAGAATCTATGAAATTATTTATGGTTAGTAGTGTTATTATTTTAAGCATATTTTATTGGCTTAGTATGAACTATGGTAATGTTGTAATCAATTTACCTTTCTCATTCCCATTTATTGGTTTAGAAATGAGTTGGTTTTGGTGGTATATACTGGTCTCCTTACCTGCTACGTGGATACTTAGAAAAATAATTGGGATCGAGTAAGTTTTAAAAGGTTTTAAATTTAATTTTTATAATATTTTTCCCTATATAAATATAAAGGAGAATTAAAATGGTAAGGCCAGCACTAAGGACGAGATTATTGAGAAAAGTTAAAAAAACAACACCTGGAGGAAAAAGAGTAATTCATTATGAAAAAAGAAGACCAAACCCTGCAGTTTGTGCTATTTGTAAAAAGCCTTTAAAGGGAGTTCCAAGATTAAGACCTTCTGAATTAAAAAAATTGCCAAAAACTAAAAAAAGGCCGGAGAGACCCTATGGAGGATATTTATGTTCTTCTTGCATGAAAAGTCAAATTAAAGAAAAGAAGTTAAAGGAGTGGGGATATGGAGAGAGTAAAGGAAATAATTGAAAATGCAAATTTTAAAGAAATTCAAAATGTATTTAAAAATGTTTATTTTACCGTGGAAAAGATTAGAAGTAGTGTTATTTTAAAAATACCAAACTCTTCAAAAGAAAAAATAGAAAGAGAGGAAGTAGAAAGAATTATCGAATGTTATTTGTCTTTAGGTAATCTTATTTTTAGGAAAAATTCAATTAAATTAAGATACAAACCAATATTAATTTTGGAAAAAAATAATTCTGTAGTAAGAACAATAAATTTAACTGAAGAGTTAAAAGAAATGATATGTAAAAGAAAAAACTTTGAAAGAAAATTTAAAAAATTTAGATTTTTTAATAAAATAAAAAAATTAAACCCATTTTATAAAGAATTAATTTTAAAAGATGATGGATTTTATATAAGATTTATAATCCCCAAAGGTGAATACACAATAGTTTATGATGAAGGTGTTTTTTCAGGAGATGAGCTTAATAAAATTTTTAAAATCTATGGTGGCTTAAATGTTCGAGATTGGTAGGATTTGTTTAAAAACAGCGGGTAGAGAAGCCGGGAGATATTGTGTGATTGTTGACAAAATAGATGATAATTATGTTTTAATTACAGGACCAAAAGTGGCTACAGGGGTTAGAAGAAGAAAATGTAATATAAACCATTTGGAGCCAATCCCTAAAAAAATTGAAATTAAGAAAAATGCCTCAGACGAAGAGTTACTAAACATTTATGAAAAAATGAAATTATACGAAGAATTAAAAATCGAAAAGCCATCTTTAGAACAAATTAAAGCAGAAAAGACCAAGGAAAAAGTAAAAAAGGTTGAAAAGAAAGGATCCAAAGAAAAGGTTGAAAAAAGTAAAGAAGTTAAAAAAGAGAAAGAGAAAAAAGAAGAAAAATCTAGGAAAGGGGAAAAGAAAAAATAAGGATTTAATTTTTCTAATTTTTAATCTTTTCTAACCGAAAGATTTATAAATCCTAAATATATAGTTTATTTACCAAAAGTAATAAAAAATAGTAATTTTATGGTTACTATTTAAAAGGTGATTTTATGCCAAGAAGAAAAAGTTATAGATATAATGTAAGAGTAATAAGACTTGAAGATGGAAGACTTTTATTTACTGGTGAAAAGAAACTTTTTACTCCCGAACAAAATGTAAAAGGTTAGATTTGCTTTATTATTATTTGAGATATTTTATTAATTGTCTCATTATTTGTAATCAACAAATTCACTGTTCCTTTTCCCCAACTTTCCGAATTAGTTATATTAATTGTTGTGTATTCTAAGAATATTTTTACTGGTAAAAGTGTTGGTTCGGGATAAGCAAAAGAGTAAAATGCTGATGCTAAGAATTTTCTTAATTCTATTTCTAATATTCTATTATCTATTGTTTGCCAATTACCTTTTGTTAAAGTTAATAAGAATTGATTGTTTTGTAATCCTTGTTGTAATGAGATTTGATAATCTTGAGTTGAATAAAATGGATTTATTCCCAATGAATAAAATAAGTTTCCTGCAAAAATTAATCCCAAAACTATTGAGTTTCTTTGGGAAGTTATGTAATAATGGGATAAACCTGAATAATAATCTTTTGCTTCCGTGAATTCAGAAACGTTTTTAGTTTCTATTCCCGGAATATGGATTTTATCGTTTTTATTTTCTATGTGAAATGATAAATTTATTTTTATTCCATGGATTTGTCTTAAACCAAATTGTAAGGTTTCTTCTTCTTTTAAATTATAATTTGGTTCGGGATTAGAATATTTACTTCTTATATAATGCTTATAAATTTCTTCTGGGGATAGGGATCTATTATAGATTTTAATTTCATCTATGGTGCCGTTGAAAAAGTTTGGACAAGTAACTGGATCTACTTTATCACTAGATCCTATTCCTAGACTATCAGGAGTTGAAATATCCCAACCAGAGGTGTCAAATGGTCCATTTCCAACATAAGTTCCTGACGGATTAATTCTTCCATACTTAATGGATGCTAACTTTCCGTCTATATATAGATATGCATAAGTATTTG
>CAZFVX010000087.1:0-3756 GCA_964522675.1 uncultured archaeon | reverse complement strand
TTTATTTAGGCACTTGAAAGGTAAAGGTAAACCACCAAAACACGGGGTTTTATTTAGTTTTCCAACAATAAACCAAGCACCAAAAAAATATAGGGGAAAAATAGCAAGATTACTTGCTTCAAAAATTTCAATTGCCGCAAGAATGGATTTTTATGGTAATAAATTTGTTGGAGAAGAAATGAAAAAAGAATTTGAAGAACAAGTTAAAAAAGTATTAAGTGGGGAATGAGACTAAATATATACAATTTCAAATTCATCATTAACTAACACTTCCAATTCTTTTCTAATTCCTTCGAGTTTAAATAATTTACAAACGCCGTCTATAAATAAATACTCGCCATCAAAATAAAAAGGATATTCCTTACAGCCAATTGGCCTATCATAATAAATTTTACAACCATTATCATAAAACGGGCATTTATTATTATTGTTATATATAATCGCCGTGTTTTCAACTAAAACAAAAGAAGGGAAAGGAATTTTTTTATTCTTTTTTGTTTCTTGAAGAAATTTAAAATAAGTATAATTACTTGCATCAAAAATAGGAATGTTGTATTTTTTTGAGAGATTTTCTACTTTATCTAAACTAAAAGTTATGATATACCTTCCAGTATCACAACAAATACCATTACAATTAGTTATGCAATAATTTTTTGTTTTTGAATTTAACCATTTTATAATTTCTTTTATATTCATAATTAAAGTAGAAATAAAATATTTTAAAGTTGATCTTCACATTCTTCACATATCCATTTTCCATTAATTTCTTTTAAATTCTCTGAATATTCCCCACAAATTTCACAAATACCCGAATTAGTTTTTTTAATTTCCGTTTCTGTGATTGGCTTTATTCCATCTCTCCAATTACACCCATCCTTTTCCGTAATTACAAAATCTCTTGGAATCATTTTTGCAACTTCTTTTGCAAGTTTTTGATTTTTATTTTCAAGCCAAAGATAAACTTCATTTATATAACAATATGGACAAACCGATGCTTCGTGAAAACTTTTACATTTTAAGCAACGCTCAAACCCAGAAGCATTAAAATAAAAAAATTTTATAATGTCTTTATGAAATTTTTTAAATTCAGAAACAAAATTTGTAGGAAGCCATCTAATTATATCTTTCTCTAAACAATCTATACAAATGAAACTCCAAATTGGGTCTTTACATATTTTACATATAGATGCTTCCATAATCTACACCGAGTCCCCCCAACCTCGGTTTTCATCATTTTTTCCCTCATCATTCCATCCATTTGAATGTTAAATTCTTAGTTTATAAACATTTCTGTACTATAATATATCGATATTTGTCGAAACAAAGAATTTAATATTTACCTCTTATTTTTAAATAGGTGGTCTTTTGGAACTGAAAATTCATAAAAATTTTAAAGGAATTTTTTGGGTAAATAAAAATTTAGCAACTTTAAATCTAGTTCCAGGCTTTAGGAGTTGTAGCGAGGAGTTAATTAAAATTAAGAAAAAAGAATATAGAATTTGGAATCCTTATAAAAGCAAACCGGCAGCAGCAATTTTGAAGGGAATAAAATTTTTTCCATTAAAAGGGGATATGAAAATTCTTTATCTGGGAATTGCTTCGGGAACTACTGCTTCTTATTTTTCTGATATAATTGGAGAAAATGGTGTTATTTACGGAGTTGAAATTTCAGAAAGATCAATAAGGGATTTAAATATTGTAGCGGAGAAAAGAAAAAATATAGTTCCAATTTTGGCTGATGCGAGAAAACCTGAAGATTATGAATGGATAGAACAAGTGGATTTAGTTTATGAAGATGTTGCACAACCAGACCAATCAGAAATTTTAATTAGAAATGGTAAAAAGTTTTTAAAACAAAATGGTTTTGCGATGATAGCAATTAAAGCAAGGTCTGTTGATGTAACAAAAAAACCAAAAGAAATTTATAAACGAGAAATTAAAAAACTTTCAAAGTTTTTTAAAATAATTGATAAAGTGGAATTAGATCCTTATGAAAAAGACCATTGTTTTATTGTAATGAAGAAGATATAATTTTAATTAAATTTTCTTTAAATTTTTTCCAATCCTTTATTAATGCCCCGGCAGCCTGTGGGTGTCCGCCGCCGGAACCAATACCTTTTACGGCTTGTTTTACAATTTCCCCCATATTTAATTTTCCTTTAGAATATCTAATAGAAACCTTTTTATCTCCATTCAATTCTTTTGCAATCAAAATTATTTTATCTGGGTATTTATCGGCGAGTATGCTTGAAATAACTGCCGATAAATTAAATTTGCTTTTAAATAAATAAATAAAAAGGTTTATTTCGGGATAAGTTTCTTTTTTTATTTCAAAATCCATTAAAATTTTTTTAATTTCTTTATTTATGATCTCTTTCCATTTTCTAAGTTTGGGTTGATTAAAAAAATCTTCAAATTCTTGTGAATCAATTAAAATTTCTAAAGCCTTTTCTGCACCCGTTTCACCCTTTAAACTTATTGCAGAAGAAATTAGTTCCGCTCCTTTGGCTAATTTTGAATTTAAGGGTTTTTTATTTAATAGGTTTGGATAAAATTTTTTACATTCTTCCAAACATTCTGGTGTTATGCAGTGGTCTCCTATAATCCCAATTCCCGCGATCCAAACAAATCTTCTAATTTCTTTTTCAAATTTTTTAACAATTTCATAAACCAAAAAACTCGCTGGTAAATAAATTTTTTCATAAAATAATGGATTAATGTGGATTATGCCCTCTGGATTTAGATTTTTTTCGGGGATGTGATGGTCTATAATTAAAATTTCTGCGTTCGTTTTATTTTTAATTTCTTTTAATTTCTTCCAAGATTGATCAATTGGTATGTCTACAAACAAAATAAATTTTGGTTTTTCTTTAATAACTTTTTTATAAAAATCTTTATCTATTATAGGACCTTCTCTTACTATTGATTTAAAATTAGGAAAATATTTTAAAATTAATGCAGCAGAACAAACGCCGTCGGCATCTCTATGATAAACTAAAATCTTATTTTCTTCGCTATTTAAAATTTCCTTTATTTTATTCTCATTTTTAATAACATCATTCCAAAAATTTTCTTTTTTCATATTAAACTAATTTAAATAAGATAAAGTAATTGTGGTTGCCCAGAACCCGATAATAAAGCATCCATGTTATCAATAGTATGTAAAATTAATGCTTCTGTTGTTTGCGGTGGTGTGGGACCTTGATGTCCAAAATGTGAAGCCACAATATGGATTACAGATTCGGGAAATCCTCTTGCATAAAGTTCTGATGTACCAAGAATTGTATGATCTAAAGTAATTTTTGTCGATGTCCAACTCCCGCCGTATTTTTTATATTCCCAAAGTTTTCCGATATCATGAAGTAATGCAGCGGCAATTAAAGAATCCATATCAATTTTTATTTTATAAACTTTTTCCAAAACCTTTGCAACCTCTATGCACATAAGAGTAACGGCATAGGTATGTTCAACTAACCCCCCTACATAGCTGTGGTGCCACTGATTTGAAGCGGGAGCGTCTCTTAAAGATAAATTCTTATACTTAAAATTTGGGTTTGAAAGTTTCGGCTCTTTTAAAAATTTTATAACTTTTTCTCTTAATTCCTTATCTTTAATTTTTTCAGCAAGCTCCAATAACTTTTCCATATTTCACCTTTATATCTCTTTAGTAATAATAAAAAGAATTAACTTTTTATATATTTATACTTTATAAATTTTTCTATTTTTAAACAAATAATTAAATAAAATGTTGAAAAA
>CAZFVX010000086.1:0-3793 GCA_964522675.1 uncultured archaeon | reverse complement strand
CAAAGGGATTTAATAAGTCATTGGTGGTTTTTAATCTGCATCGGGTGAAGAATTTAAGGGCAAAAAGCATAATTGTTGTGGAAGGATTTTTTGATTGCTTCAAAGTCTGGCAGGCAGGATTTAAAAATGTGGTGGCTTTGATTGGATGTTCTATGAGTAAAGAACAAATGAATCTCTTGGTTCAATTAAGGAAAAGACTTATCCTTATGCTTGATGGTGATTGTGCTGGAAGAAATGGAACAAGAAAAATCGTCTCTGCTTTAAAATTTAAAATCCCTTTAATCATCATTTATCTTCCTCTGGGAACTCAACCTGATAGCCTTCCAGAAGAAAAGCTTAAAAGTCTGCTGGGCAAAATCGGTTCCTAGCCAGAAAAATTTAAACAAAAGCAATAGCTTTTTCTCTAAACCAAATTAAAGAAAGGAGGTTTAAAATGGAACAAGACCAATTTTGTCCAGAATGCGGAGCTTTGCTTTTGCATCTAGAAGGTTGTGTTTACTGCTACTGCTGTGGCTGGTCCCTATGCTCAGAGGGCTAAAAGCCCCTTATTTTATTTATTTTTTATTCTATTATGTCTTGCACAAAAGATTTAACGATTGCATCAATATCAACTTTATACACTTTTGAGATACATTTGCCGCTTTTATCTATAAGTTCGCTTTCATAGAGATACTTTGAATACTTTCCGAAATGTTCAGGTTTCATTTCATAGTCAATTATTATATATCCTTCTTCTGGTATTTGTGGCTGGGTATGTTCTAATAGTTTTACATCTTCAGGTTTTATTAATTTTATACATTTGGATGACATGAAATCAATTTGACAGTTATTAAAAATTTTTCCTTTCCTGATATATATTTTTGTTCCATATTTGGGTTCGGTAGTATTTATTTTATTTAGTTGTCTAAAGAAAAATAATGAAAAACTACTCCCTAATAAAGCATCTATTGGATTTTCATAAAAATTTATTGATTGGTCTCCACTAATATGTATATTATGAGAAGGTACTAATCCATTAAAAACAATCGCAAAATTTTTTACTACTGTATCATATACTCTAAACCAATTATATTTCTTTACTTCTGTTTCTTCATCATTTTTTGTTTCAAAAAACTCTTTCTTTTTGGTAGAACCTATCATATCACACCATGCCAATATTTTATTTCCCTTGCATCTTGTACAGTTATATTTCTCCCAATGGCTTTCTCGAAAAACATAATCTTCTTTCACATTTTTAGTTCCCGAACATAATGCAAAAATCCATTTCAAATAGTAATTAATTAAAGTATCAACTTTGCTTTCTAAATCGTTTTTGTTTTTTAAAATTTTGTTATTAATTATATTTAATTTCTTATTTATAATATCATTCACGTCCATATTATTATCTGCAAATAAATTTTCCTCCTTTAAATTTTTAAACATAGGTCCAACTTTGCACGTTACTTGATAAATCTCTTTGATTTCCTCTCTTAACCATGAGAACAAAGTTAAAATTATATCTAAACCATTATCTTCACCATCGGGATGTATAAAATTTATTATTTTTAAAATGACATAAGCTAAGGGATCACTTTCTGTAAGATGTAAAATTTTTTGATAATAAGAAGGGCTTTTTGCTAAAATTTTTATTTTTCTACCTGCACTATCAAGGTATTTTCTAGTCTCTTTAAGCCGTTCTTTAAATTCCGATTTAGAATATAGAATTTTTTTTAAATTTTCAATTGCTTCATATAAACTATCCCCTATCTCATAAAAACCACCATCTTCTGTATAAAATAGCGTTACAAAAGTGAGATTATCAACACCTCCTTTAATTTTATATAAATCTGCTATAAGTTTGACAAATTTTGATACATAATTGTTTTTTATTATATGAACCCAATCATTATTTATTAATTTGTAATCTGGTATGAAAATATATGAATCTTTTTTCCTTTTTTTATAATAATATCTCGAATCTATATCACGAAGCCCATCTATAACCCAGCCATGTTTATGGTGTTTTATTTCTAAACCGGGAACCGAATCTCGATCTATTATATATAAAATCATTAAGGCTTTTTGAACAAAGCCTTCAGAAAATTCTTCTTTGGTACAGTACCTGAATAATGCAGCTATATTTAATGTTATTGCATTTTCTATATCGTATTTGTCTATCATAACTTATTAAATTGATTTATAATATATTCACCCATTTCACTATTTCTATATGTTCTAGAAAAAAGCTTTACCAAAGGAATCAAATAACCATAATCATTTACAAGTTCACAAGCAGCGCTAATAGTATATATATTTTCGTTAATCTCTTTAGCTATTTCCTTTATGGTTAAGCCAAAAGATTTTCTTTCGCTTATAGTTTTCCCTTTGTTGTATTCTAAATATTTTTCATAAAGCAAAGTCAAAATGGGTATTATTAAATTTGGTATTTTATAAATTTCTATATCCTCGGTAGACTTCTCAAATATGCAAGAGATATTTGTTAATATATCATCATAAAACACCTTATTTATTATTTCTTTTAGATTTATACAGACCTGACTACCATAATATTTTTCTAAATTTTCTAGTTCAAGTTCGATCTTTTTTGCTTTAATACCCATTTCAGATAAATATTGAATGAAAATTTTTGTGTATATTAGACGATCGGCTAAGGTAATACTCTCATATAAATCAATTTTTTTTGTCTCTTCAGAATGCCAATCTCTTGAAAGAATTTTTAATATTTCTTTCTCAACAATATCTAATTCATTATCTAATTCATTCAATTGGGGTTGATATGTTAATGAACAAAAAATAACCGGCGAAATTATCCATTTTAATGGGTCGGGAACATAATTCCTTAGTCTGATCTTAAATGGGCCATTATATTCCTTAAATTTATTTTTTTCTATCCTTTTAAAAAAAGGATAATGTAAACTAAATTCTCTAATAGCAGGATTTCTATCATACTCTATTAAACATCCCAACTCTGATAGAACATTTGTAGTTAATGGTTTTTCAAAAGTAACTATAAAACTAATATGATCGGGATAAGAAGGTCTTTTATTAAGATATAGCTTTGTTATTTCTTTAACGAAAGACCCATATTCTTCAGAACTAATTTCCCCAAATGCTCTTACATCTCCTAAAAGTTCTTGGAAATCTCTTTTACCCGAAACTTTTCTTTTTAAAAATGCTAATTTGTAAATTCTTTCTATTCCTTTTTCTTTTAAAGAATTAGAAAGTTCGTGCAATGTTTTTCCTGTAAAGACAACATCATCTATTAGCCAAATCTTTTTATCTGTAAGAAAGTCAGGAGAAATAAAATCAAAAAAACGTTCATAAACAAGTTTATCTCTTAGATCGATTTTATACCTTTTTACCAGTTCTTCAAGAATAAGAGCCCCTTTTGATTTAATAGGAACAATATAATCTGCTTCATAATAAAGTAAATCTTGAAACAAAAAACTTTTAAATTTAGGTAAATAATGATCCATTTTTCATACTTAAATATTCAAATTTATAAACTTTTCGCTTAAAACTCAATTAAATTTAGTTAAGAAAAAATAGTCGTCTTGATTATTTTACAATTATTAATCATATTTTCTTTCTCTGTCAAATTCGATAATTACAAAAATTTGGCAAAAAAAGACGAAAATTACACATTAAAGTTTTTATTTTTTTTAAATTTAAATTTTTTTTTACTATTTCGCCAAATTTCTTTAAAAAACAAGCTACAAAAGGTTTATATATAACTTTAACCTTAATGTCAAATAACGAAACTCTGAACATTAAAATCTCTGATGTTAACTCT
>CAZFVX010000085.1:1182-3797 GCA_964522675.1 uncultured archaeon | reverse complement strand
TCAATAACCAATATAATTTCTTTTCTTAATTTTAAAGGTATATTAGAATAAATTTTTAAAAAGCGCTCTTTTAAACTCATATTTAATTTATTTTAAAGGGAATGAATATAAATTTTTAAAATTTCCACCCATCTAATAAATAAAGTGATATTATGGGGAAGATGTTTAAGAACGAATCGAGTATAAAAGATATAAAAGAATGGAGTGGTAAATGGGAAAGAAGGAGTAATTCTTATGTATTATTTGGATATGAAAAGGATAAACCATTGATTTATATTTTATGGAGTGTTGAAAATTTTCCAAATCCGTTTTCAATTTATTCACCTCGGACTAATGAATCTTTTGGTTATTATAATCCTGAGGAATTAAAAAATTGGTTTAAAGAAAATGGAATTGGGAATACACCGGATTGGAATGAAATAAAAGATATATATAAACAAATACAAAAAGAGCAAAAGAAATAGAGAATTAAAAGATTTTTATAATTTTAATCGAATGTATAATTCGTTTTCCGTTAATTCATTTTCAATTTCATTTATTTGTTCTAACATTTCTTTATATACCTTTATTCTGTATTTATCTAAATCTTCTAAATTTTCAATGACACCAATAATAGCATTTTTTAAATTGTTTATTCTTGAAATTAATTTTTTAGTTTCATTTTCTAAGATTTTTTCATCATTTTTCGAAAGATTATTATCTTCTATTTTTTTAATTAAGGAGTTCAAATAATCTTTAAATTTTCCATACTCTTCTAAAAACTTTTCTTTTTCATAAATTTCCATAAAAAATTTTTTTGAGTTAACCTTTTTTAATTTTAAAATAATAATTACTTTTAGAAGGACTTTAGAAGGGGTTGTGGTGTAGCTTGGTCTAGCACCCGGGCTTAAGTTTTGCTTACAGGGTGGCTGCCCATCGGGTGGAAGCCAGAAATAGCCCGAGACCTGGGTTCAAATATTGAAATCATTGAAAATCCCAGCAACCCCAAAAATTTTAAAAACTATAAAATGAAAAAATAAGTATAAATTTGATTTGATGGTTAAATGAGAAGGAAAAAACTCATAATATTTGCATTTATAATTTCTTTTTTTGTATTTTCAAATTTAACATCTGCTCAGCCTTTGGAAATTGAAGTAAACCCTAAAACCGCTTCGGGTCGTGCTAATACATTAATAACTTATGATTTAACGGTTAGAAACAATCAAGGTTTTTCTGATTTTTTAACAGTTTCTGTTATTGGTTTACACTTAGAGTGGATAAATTTAGAGAAAAACTATTTTGAAATAGGACCGCATTCGAATACAAGTTTAAAAATAACCTTTTACCCTAAAAACGTTGCAGGTAATTTTAATTATAAGGTCAAGGTAACATCAACAAAAGACCCAAGCGTTTTTGCTTCCGAAACGTTTTATTTAAATGTTCTTTATCCAGAAGAGTTTGTTATAAAAGATTTTACAGCAGAGAAAAAAGATAATTTGTTAAATTTAAATTTGCAATTGCAATCGGGAGTAAAACAAACCGTTAATATTACTTTTAATATTAAGGATAGCGAAGGTAAATTAATCAAATTTAAAAATATTTCTGCAGAAGTTGAGGGATTAAAATTAATACGAGAAACCATGAATATTCCATCAAATTTATTGGCGGGAACTTATATCGTTGAAGCAAATATTTTGGAAAAAAATTTAACAAGTACTTCAAGTTTTGAAATAGAGCCTATTAAAAATGTTACACAGTCAAAAGAAGTAACTTCCACTGCCTTTTATAAGGAAATTAAAATATATGTGAAAAATTTTGGAAATGTGATAGAAAAGAATTTAACTGTAGTTCAAGATATTCCACCTAATATTATTACTTGGATCGTTCAACCAACGAGATGTTATAATGAGAGAAAAACATGCGAATGGAATATACAAGAACTTAAACCCGGAGAAACTTATGAAGTTTCTTATAGGATTGAATATTGGCCAAATATATTGGGATTTCTGGGGATAATTGTAGGAATAGGGTTTGTTGTGGCGTTTTTTGTTTTAATAGTTTCAAAACCAAGAATAGCTAAAAGATATAAGAAAAAAGGTAAGGGAAGATATACAATAATTTTAGAAATAAAGAATTCTTTCTTTTATAAAATAAAAAATGCTGTTGTTAGGGATTGGGTTTCTCCTTTGGCCAAAGTGGAATTGGAATTTGAGGGGGTTAAACCGATTATAAGAAAATCAGAAGCTGGGACAGAATTAATTTGGAGGTTGGGAGAAATAAATCCAAGAGGGGAAATAATATTATCATATAGAATTAAAACACTGGTTCAAGGAGAATTAAAAATGCCAAAGGCGTGCATAAGATATAAAACAGAAAAGAAAAAATCAGGAAAGGTTTGCTCGGGAAAAATAATAATTAAATAATTTTTTACTTATTTTATCAAGAAGAAATTTTTAAATGTTATTACAATTAATATATATAGCCCGGGATAGCTCAATCTGGTAGAGCGACCGGCTGTAGAAATTACTAAATGAAGACGTTTTGACGGTCATCTGATAGTAATATCCTCAGCTCTCGCTCGAAAAATGAGAAGTAGAAACCGGTAGGTTGCGAGTTCAAATCTCGCTCCCGGGACA
>CAZFVX010000085.1:0-1082 GCA_964522675.1 uncultured archaeon | reverse complement strand
TGTTTCTTTAAAATCTCTCTTATTTCATTAAAGTCCTTAACTATAAAATCCGCATTTTGAAGATGTTTTTTAGAAAGTGTGGTTGTAATTGATATACAAGTCATTCCCGCCCTTTTCGCTGAAAGGATTCCCAAAGGAGCATTTTCTATTACTATGCATTCCGAAGGAGATAAATTTAATTTTTTACAGCATTTTATATATGGTTCTGGGTCTGGCTTTGAATTTTTTACATCATCTCCACAAATCATAATATCAAACAAGGATTTATCATTTCCAAGAGTTTTTATAACATTTTTCCTTTTTCCTCCAGTAACAATTCCCGTTTTAATTCCAATGGATTTTAAGTTAATTATAAGTTCTCTTGCTTCTTGATTTATTTTTAAATCTTTAGCAATTTGGTTATATAATTTTCTTTTTTCTTTTACAATTTCTTCTATATTGGCTTTTATACCTGATTTTTTTAGAATTAAAGAAACAATTTCTTCTCCCCTCTTACCTTCTATTAAATAAATATCATTGGGTTTAAGTTTTATTCCAAGTTTAGTTAAAACTTTTTTATAAGCCTTGTAATGGTATTTCATGTTATTTACGAGTGTTCCGTCGAAGTCAAACAAAACGGCTTTTATCATAAGATTTATAAATCTATTAGGAATAAAAAATATTAGGCGGCCAAAGCGGGGAGGAAACACCCGTTCCCATTTCGAACACGGAAGTTAAGCTCCCCGGCGGTCTAATGAGTACTATGCAACGCATGGGAAAATTAGATAGCCGCCACTTATTAATTTTATAAAATTTTAAATAGTAAAAAATTTATAATTATTTATTTAAAAATAAATTTATCGGTAACTGCCCTGGTGGTGTAGTCCGGCTTATCATCTGGGACTGTCATGAGGTTTTTACAGAAGCTTTCGCTTTCACTTTGCAGAACTCCCAGGACCCGGGTTCAAAACAAAAAGGGACCACAGGAGCGTGCATCCTTCACCTGACTGGTTGCATAAATGAAGGTCAGGATTTTTCGCTTCCTCGTCCCTTCTTGTATCTTTCCTATGAAATGGAAATCCCGGCCAGGGCGTTTTATTTTT
>CAZFVX010000084.1:0-3813 GCA_964522675.1 uncultured archaeon | reverse complement strand
TCCCTAGAGATATTGATATTTTAATTATTTCTTCGAAGTTTAAAACTAATACACATAGGAGTGAAATTAGAAATAAGATTTTAGAAAATCTTAATCTTCCTGCAATATTTGAAATCCATTTAATAACACCTAAAGAATACAAAGAATGGTACAAAAATTTTATTGATAAAAAAATTGAAATTTAAAAAATAGTTTTTATTAATTATTATGAAAGTTTTGGTTGGTTCAGAAAATCCCGTTAAAATAGAGGCAGTTAAAGAGGCGTTTTCAAAATATTTTAAGAACGTAGAAGTTATTGGAATAAAAGTTGATTCTAAGGTTCCCGCTCAACCAATAAATAATGAAACCTTCGAAGGGGCAAAAAACAGAGCATTGGAACTAAAGAGAATAAATGAAGAAAAAAATTTAAATGCTAAATTTTTTGTTGGTATCGAAGGTGGGATAATAAAAATTTATTCAAAATGGTTTGCTTTTGGTGGTATGTGTATAATTGATGAAGAAGGAAGAATGGGTTTTGGAACCTCTCCACATTTTGAACTTCCAGAGAAAATCGTGAAGGAGCTTTTAAATGGTATTGAACTTGGAGACGTGATGGATAAAATCACGGGAAAACATAATATAAAACAAAAAGAAGGTGCAATAGGGATTTTTACAAAAGGAAAAATGAATAGAAAGAATCTTTATGTTCAAGGTTTAATAGTTGCTTTAGTTCCATTTTTAAATGAGGATTTATATTTTAATAAAAGGTTTGGGAATGAAAGTTAAATTTGATAAAAAGGAGGTTCGAGATATAATAATTTCAGTTATAGTTTTATCTATTGTTTTTTCTTATCCCGAAATTCTTTCAAGCCCAGAGTTCTTTTTAACTTCTTTATTTGTTGTTGGTTTTGCTTTTATGGGTCATGAACTTTCCCATAGATTCGTTGCAAACAAATTAGGATATTTTGCAAAATATGAGATGTGGTCACAAGGATTATTTTTTGCTTTACTCTTTGCGATATTTACAAATGGACAGGTAATTTTTGCGGCACCCGGGGCAGTTGTTTTTTCATCCCTTTGGGTTTTTAAACGGCCAAGAAAAGAAGAAGTGGGATTAATTGGTTTATCGGGACCTTTATTTAATATAATTATAGCATTTGTTTTTGCCTTAATTCCAATAGGAATTTTTAAATACGCAGCTCTAATAAATGCTTGGCTAGCGATATTTAATTTGATCCCATTTCCTCCTTTGGATGGTCAAAAAATCTTTTTCTGGAACAAGAAAATTTGGTTTTTACTAATAACAATTTCTATTGGTATTTTCTTATTCTTGAATTTGTTTTAAATTAAAGGGATTAAAAACCTTTTTAAATATATTATTCTACTTTTTATATATTAATTCAATTTAAATAAAATTAGATGGGTGTTTAAATGGAAAAAGAAAATCCAACGGAAGTAAAGGTAGAATCAAAATCAGAAAAAAAAGAATTTAAGACGATTGTTAGGTTGGGAGAAGTAGATTGTGATGGTTCAAAACCAGTCAAGGTAGCTATAAGAAGAATTAAAGGAGTCTCATTTATGCTTTCAAATGCAATTGCTCAAGTTTCTGGTTTAGGAGATAAAAAGCTTGGTGAATTGTCAGAAAAAGAATTAGAAAAATTAAAAGAAATTTTAGAAAATCCAGAAAAGTTTAATATTCCTTCTTGGCTTTATAATAGGAGAAGAGATCCAGAAACGGGTGAAAATAAACATTTAATAGCTTCACAATTACAAATTACTCAAAAAATGGATATTAATAAATTAAAGAAACTAAGATGTTATAGAGGTATTAGACATGCCCTAGGTTTACCTGTAAGGGGACAAAGAACAAAATATTCGTTTAGAAAAGGTAAAACTGTTGGTGTTAAGAAAAGCAAGGCAAGAAAAAGTGGTAAGTGATTGAAATGAGAAAGTTAAGAAAAAAACTCAAGAGACCGAGAAAACCTTGGGATTTAAAAAGGATGGAGGAAGAAAAAGAATTACTAAAGGAATATGGTTTGAGAAGGAAAAAAGAAATTTGGAAAACTGAAGCAATATTAAGAAATTATAGAAGGAGGGCAAGGGAATTAAATGCCGTAAAAAATCCCGAACAAGAAAAGATTTTATTAGATAAATTAGTTAAACTTGGTGTTTTAGAAAAAGGTCAAGATTTGGATGATGTTTTAGCTTTAACGGTAAATGATTTTTTAGAAAGAAGATTACAAACATTAGTTTATAAAAAAGGTTTAGCTAACACAATTAAACACGCAAGACAGCTTATTGTTCATGGTCATATTGCTGTGGATGGTAGAAGAATAAGATATCCCAGTATGCTTATAACAAGAGATTTGGAAGATAAAATAGGATTTTACCCAACAAGTCCTTTTGCAAAAACTATAAAAATTCAAGTAAAAACTAAAGGTGTGGAGAAATGAGCGAGAAAGAAAAATGGGGTATAGCACATATATTTTCCTCTGTAAATAATATTATAGTTCATATTACCGATATTACTGGAGCAGAAACAATATCAAGAGTGTCTGGAGGAATGGTTACAAATAGAGATAGAGAAGAAGGTTCACCTTTCTCTGGAATAAAAGCAGCAAAAAGGGCGGCAGAAGAGGCATTAGCAAAAGGAATTACTGGGGTTCATTTAAAAGTTAGAGCTCCCGGCGGACATAAGAAAAAAATTCCTGGCCCTGGTGCACAACCCGCCATAAGGGCTTTGGTTAGGGCGGGTTTAAAAATAGGAAGAATAGAAGATGTCACGCCCATCCCTCATGATACGACAAGGAAACCTGGTGGAAGAAGAGGGAGAAGAGTATAAAGTGATTTTATGGCAAAGGGGCATAAACCTAAAGCTGGTTCGAGAGGATTTTGGCCAAGAAAAAGAGCAAAAAGAATTTATCCTAGAATTAAGACTTGGCCTAAGGTTGAAGAGACAAAACCGTTGGGATTTGCTGGTTATAAAGCAGGTATGTTACAAGTTGTTTTAATTGATAATAGAAAAAATTCACCCACACAAGGCCAAGAAATTGTAGAACCAGTAACTGTTTTAGATTGTCCCGAGTTATTTGTTTATGGAATCAGGGTTTATAAAAAAGACATTTCTGGCTTAAAAACTTTTAAAACAGTTTTTGCAGAAAAACTATCTAAAGATTTAGAAAGAAAAACAAAAATTCCTAAAAACCCAAAAACAAAAGAAAATTTAGAAGAAATTGAAAAGAAAATTGAGGAAATGGATGATGTAAGATTATTAGTTCATACTCAACCGAGAAATTCTGGATTAAGAAAGAAAAAACCCGAAATTTTTGAAATCGCTTTGGGCGGAAAGTTAAAAGAAAAGTGGGATTACGCAAAAGAAAAATTAGGGAAAACTTTAAGTGTAGAGGAGATTTTTAAAGAAGGAGAATATGTTGATGTAAAGGCCGTTACGACAGGTAAAGGCACACAAGGACCCGTTAAAAGGTTTGGAATAAAAATTCAATCGAGAAAAGCAAAAGAAAAAAGAAGACATGTTGGGACTTTAGGTGATAGAAGGCACGCAAGAGTTATTCCAGGAAAAGTACCGATGGCTGGACAAATGGGATTTCAAACAAGAACAGAATATAATAAAAAAGTTTTAGCTATCGGAAATAACGGATTAACACCAAAAGGTGGTTGGTTAAGATACGGAATTGTTCCAGGAAAATATATTTTAATTCACGGTTCTGTCCCAGGACCAAAGAAAAGATTAATTTTATTTAGAAAAGCAATAAGACCCCCAAAAGTTAAAACGGGTATTCCGGAAATTAAGGAAATTTTAATTAAGAAGTAAAT
>CAZFVX010000083.1:2046-4032 GCA_964522675.1 uncultured archaeon | reverse complement strand
ATCCACTTTGCCGCTTATACAATCTATTAATAATTTTCTTGTTTTTCTTTGAATTAAAAAGAACGGATAATAGACTTCTTCTGTTTGAATTAATTTTGCATCCCAAAGTTTACAAATTTCTTTCACGAAATCTGTGGATACCATAAAATCTAAAATTAATCCTTCTGGTTTCATTGGTTGTGGCTCTTCTGTTAATTGAACAATAGAAAGGTCTTCTGGAATTTTTAATTTAATTTTACTAAAAATTTCTCCATTTTCAATTCCTATATATCCTGTATCTAAAAGTTCATTTATATTTTTCTGTAATTTTGATTTATCCACATTTATTTTTTCAGCGAGAGTTTCTAGGTTTGCTTTTTTTAAAATATTTAATTGATGTAAAATATCTCTGTTTTCGGGAGAAAGTTCCACTAAATTTCTTAATCCAGAACTTGTTTCAATTTTACCATCTTTCTCAAAAATTATTTCTCCTGTAACACCATCCACATAAAAATTTATTTCTATTCCCTTAAAATCACATTTTGCTTTCCAGAGAGGGTAATTTAAAATCGAAATTATTTCTATTCCCTTAAAAACTTTTTTAATATCAGACTCTGAACATTTTGGAACAAAAATAAGTTTTTCTCTTCTATCAAGTTTTCTTTCTAAACCAACCTTTATAGTTTCTCCGCCGTGTTTACTCCTTCTTGTTCTTATATCCACAACTATTGGATTTTCTGTTGCTCCAACAACTAAAGCAATACCCACGGGTAAATCCCTTATTTCTTCTTTCATACCAGAAGTTACGCCTTCCAAAGAATTTACGATTGCCTTTAAATCATTGGGGTTTGTAACCTTTAAAATGATTTGAGTATTACATTGAGACAAAACATTTTTATCTACTTTTGCCGGTCTTTGTGAAACTATGCACAAACCAACTCCAAATTTTCTTCCTTCGGAAGCAATTGTTCTTATTATTTTTGAAGAAACAACTTCACCAAAACCCCTTTCGGGACAAAAATTATGTGATTCCTCCAAAACAATGAAAAATTCTGGGATTTCTCCTTTTTTTCTCGCTAAAAATAAATCCTTAAGTAATTTATAAACTATAATTTGCTGTATTTCGGGATTGGCGTCTCTTAAATTTATGATTGAAACCATTCCCCTTTTAATCAAACTTTTAGGTTTTGTTGGGTTCATGGAAAAAAGTTTTGTAGATTCTAAGGATTCTAAAATTGATATTAAATTCCATTTTGCTTGGGATTTGCTTTTTTCAACTTCTTTTATTAAATCTTTTAAAGTATATTCTTTTTCTTTTAAATTTTCTAAAGCAGAATATAAAATTCCTTTTTGGGTTGAGGATAAAGTTTTAGGGATTAACTGAAATATTTCATTAGCTGTTAGTTTTGCATTCAACTTTAACTCGTTTTCTTCTTCCAATCCAAAAATCTTTACATTTGATTTATATGATTTTGGGGAAATTCCAAATTTATTTATTAACTGCAATTCTTTGGGATTATTATTTGGTTCCCTTAAAGTATAATATTCCCCATGAGGGTCAATCACGAGAACGGGGATTTTATTTTCTATAAACTCCTCCAACAAAACCCCGACGGCGTAAGATTTCCCGGCACCCGTTTTTGCGAGAACGGCAATGTGTTTTGTAACTAACGGTTTTATATTTAAATTAACTTTTATATTATAGCCCTCAAGTAAACCTAAATAAGCCCCCCTTTCCGCCAAACCCAAAGTTTTTTTAATAAATTCTTCATCCGCAGAAAAAACCGGTGTCTGAGGTCTAAAAGGAATTTTTGGAGTTTTTAAAAAACCTCTTGAATCCCTATAGCCAATAACTTGAACCTTAGCAACAATCTTTTTTGCAAATCTCTCAATTGAATCTATGTAACCTAAAACCCATTTTCCTTCGGGGTCCTTAATGGCAACATAATCAAGTTTTCTAACGGTCGCTTCGGCCTCAAATTTAAATTCGCCCGTAGTTACTTTTCC
>CAZFVX010000083.1:0-1946 GCA_964522675.1 uncultured archaeon | reverse complement strand
AATTATTTAAATTAAAATATAGAAAATCAGAAGAATTATTGAAAATAGAATCTTTATAAATTTATTCGGGAGATTCTTCTACGGGCTCTTCTAAAATTGAACCGTTTAAATCCGCTGGTTTTTCTGATTTTTTTTCGAAAACTAAAATTCCCAAGGTTGAGATTATAACCGTTAAAACTATCACAATTATTACCATATTTAAATATATACTTGCATTAGGTATTCCCGAGATTACAATTAATTGAGCTAAAACAGCTGCAGATAGGCCTCTTGGTACCATGATTCCTATGATTTTTTCATTTTCCTTAAAAAATGAACTTTTAATTGATGCCAACCATACCAAAGAAAATCTACCAACTATTAATATTAAAGTTAAAATTATTCCATAAATTAAAATAGAAAATCCTTCTGTAAATGAAATTATTAATCCCAAATAAACAAAAAAGAAAGTTCTTATAAAAAATGTTATTTGCGCTTGGAATTTTTTCATTATCTCGCTTGCTTCCACGCCATTTTTCATTCTAAATATTTTTGAGATTTGAATTCCATTTCCCAATATTATTCCAAATGTTAGTGCAAAAATCGCACCGTTTCCCCCAAGGCTTTGGGTTAAAGAATAAAATAAAATAACAATAGAAAGAGTTAAAATATCCTCATAAATTTCACCTTTAATTAATCTTAAAATTCTAATCCAAATAATACCAAGGATTAAGCCCATAACAAAACCAACAGAAAAAGCGCTCGCAATTTCTCCAAAAACATTTTGAATATTTGCCCCCATAGGAGATGTTATTAATTGAATAAAGGTTATACCTAAAATAATTGTAATTGCATCTGTAAGTGCTGATTCTAAACTAAGTAATGTTATAACTTTTTCGGGAACTTTTATTTTTCTAATTAAAGAAATAACTATAGGAGAACTTGAACCTCCAATAATACTTCCAAGCAACAAGCCATGAAGTATATCCCAATTAAATAAAAAATAAGTAAACCCTGCTGTCAGAATCATTGACATTAAAACCCCAAAAATTGCTAATAAGGATGCTTTTGGACTCTCTTCAAAAACTTTATATAAATTTAAATGCAAGCCGCCATCAAAAAGTATTGTTAATAATGCCAAAGAAATAAAAATCTCAGAGACGGGTGTTATTATTTCGGGATTTATTATGTTAAAAAAGGGACCTAAAATGAAACCAAAAAGCATTAAAATCAATATATCAGGGATTTTAAACCTTTTAAATAAATAATTTCCCACGAACCCCAAAATTATTATTGCTCCCGTAAGAGCAAAAACTGTTTCAACATTCATATAATTAGAAAGGGAAAAGGATTAAAAAAGTTATCTTTTGTTATTAAAGATTTATATCTTAAAAGTTAACTTACTAATATGAAATTCAGACTTGCAACAAAAGAAGACAAAAACCAATTAAAGAAATTAGATTCTATTTCTGCTAATACAGATATTTTTAATGGGGAAAAATCTTTTATATTAAACAAGAAAGGATTAATTGATTTTTATCTTAATAAAAAGGGTTTATTAGTTATTGAAGATAAAGGTCAAATAATTGGATATGTTTTATCCCAACAGATAAATTGGATGCATGGTATAAAGGATTTAGTTTGGATTGAGCATATTTGTATTCATCCTAATTATAGAAACAAAGGGATTGGAAAAAAATTACTCAAATATGTTAAAAAATATTATAAAGGCAAAGCTCAGTTTCTCTATGGAGAAATACATCCTTTAAATAAGATTTCACAAGCCCTTTTTAAAAGTTGTAAATCAGAATTTGTAGATAGAATATTAGTATTTATTAAATTGTAAGTAACCTTTATATCAATTAAATTTTGTTATATTTTTATTTTCACTTTCTTTAATTTTAAATAAATAAGATTGGGCCCGTAGCTCAATTGGAACACCTCCCAAGATAAGGTTTGCAAGAATA
>CAZFVX010000082.1:0-4050 GCA_964522675.1 uncultured archaeon | reverse complement strand
GTTTCGCTCTTCTAAACACTTCTCTAATCATTCTTTCTGATTCGCCAACCCATTTTGAGTTATGTAAAAAAACAGGCAAAAACCCACCAATAAAAGATGAGTTTTCTGTTTCTAAATCATACATCCACTGAGGATTTGTTTTAATTTTCTTTTCAACTTTTACCCATGAAACTAAACCTTTGGATATTAATTTCAATGTTTTATAAATCTCGCTTCTTTTAAACTCGGGGTCTGCTTTTTTATCAATATAAAACATTATTCTTTGTAATCTTAACAAACCACATCTTTTTCTTTTATTAATAATACCTTCTACAAGACCTTCTGGAATATCTTTATTTTTATAATATTTCAAATTTAATTTTTCTTTTACTTCTCTTAAGAGATCTGAGATGTCAGGTATGACGTATTTAGCATTATAATATCTACGAATTTTTATTTTAAGGTTTTCATTAAAAACTATATTTCTAAATTTGTACATTTCTTTTTTACCAGATATTGTAATTAAAAATAAATTTTTCTTTGTTTTCCAATATTTACTTTTAATTCCTATCATTGTTAGCATATAAACTATATCTTTAGCCAATTGCTTACTTGTGGTTGAATATTCTATTTTTGTTTTAGTTATTGATCCATCGCCTAAATAAAGACTTCTTAAAAAACTACAAATTACTCTAATCTCCGCTTTAAATAAATCGCTTGGCGCTTTTATTATATGATGTTTTTTAGAGCCTAATTTCATTTCAAAAATTTGTTCTAAGAACTTAATAAGAGGGGTTGAATATATACATATTTTATCTTTATACTCCTTTATTCTTTCCTTAGGAACAAAAATTTCCATTAACCCTTTAATTCTTTTCCTAAATTTAGGATTTTTATTGCATATACTTATACAATTTTTTGAAATATTACCTTCTGATACAAACCATCCTAAAAATTCAGCAAACTCGCTAGATAAAATTTTTGGTAATTTATCTATGGTTTTTGAAGTTTTTATTTTAACATAATAATAATTTTTATCTTCCTTTACTAATTCTATATGCTTATAACTTGGTAATTTAAACTTTATTTTTTCATTAAATGTTGGAATAAAAGAAGGTTTAGCTACCATATCCCCTTCTTGTAAATCACTTGCTCTTATCCATTTTATTTTTCCTTTTCTAAATGTTAAAAGCGGCTGATTTTTTGAAACTATTAATTTATTATTATCTGATAACCTTATTTCAAAAACTTCAGGAACATATAATTTATAAATTCTTTTTATTCTTGTTCTTATAATCTTACCATCATCACTAATAGAAAACGTGTAAAAAGGCTTTGTTAATTCTTTCATCTCACTTTTTTCATCTTTATATTTAATTTTATTTTCAATATTTTCATATAAATCTTTTATTTCTCTAAGCCCACAATAATTAGTAAGGACTGGTGTATTTTCAGAAACACATAAAATTTCTGGCCCCTTAATTGAAATGAAATTGGCCCCAGATTCATTTGCCACCGCTTTCGCTAATAAAGTTTTCCCCGTTCCCGGGGGACCATATAAAAGCAAACCAGTGGGAGGTTTTATACCAACTCTTTTAAATGCTTCTGGATGCTTTAAAGGCCATTGAACAGTTTCTTGTAAAATTCTTTTAACTTTTTCTAAACCTCCTATATCTTCCCATTTAACTTTTGGTACTTCAATTAAAACTTCTCTCATCGCCGATGGTTCAACAATTTTTAGTGCATTCTCGAAATCTTTTTTTGTTACCTTTAATTTCTCCAAAGCACTCGATGGTAATTCTTCATCTTTTTTCCAAGATATTCCGGGTAAAATCCTCCTTAGTGCGGACATCGCTGCTTCTTTGCATAAAGCTTCCAAATCTGCTCCCACAAAACCATAAGTTATAGAAGCCAACCAATCTAAATCCACATCCTTTGCCAAGGGCATGTTCCTCGTATGGATTTGTAAGATTTCTTTTCTTCCTTTTTGATCGGGGACGCCGATCTCAATCTCCCTGTCAAACCTCCCAGGTCTTCTTAAGGCGGGGTCCAAAGAATTAGGCCTGTTCGTTGCCGCGATAACAATAACTCTACCTCTTGACTCTAATCCATCCATTAAAGTATTGTGAACAATTATGGGGGCGTTTCCAATAATAAAATTAGAAGTTTCTGTTGTTAAATCATACATCCACATTGGTTTATTTAATTTTTCTACTTTAATTACTTTTACTGGAATTATTTCATTTCTTACTATATTTCTTAATTCAGATACAAATTCGTTCTCAATCCCTTCAAGTGATTTAATAAAGTATCCTATTACATTAGAATTTATATGTAAATTTACATTGGGAGAAAGGTATCTATACATATTATCATTTAATCTCACGTGATAATTTTCTTTTAATTCTTTAAGCTTTTCTTTAATGGGCCATATTATGCTAGAAATTGCTTTTGTTTTGTCTAATAAGGAATTTAATTTCTCTTTTTTATTTTTAATTGAGATAAATTCTCCTATAGTTGTATAAAATTTATCAAATGTTTCCTTTCCACCAAAAATCTGAACTGTATAAATATTATATTTTTTTAATTTTGCTGGGATTGTAAGAGTATAAAACAAATTAATAAGGTCTTGAGCAAGTTTTTTACTTGAAGTAAAGAATCTTATATGCGTTTCTCCTATGGTTCCATCACCTTCTATTAATCCCGCAATAAATGAGGATTTAACGCTTTTTGGAGAACAAAATACTTCTTTTGGAATTTTAACATTCTCCGACTTTTTACCTTTTGGGATTTTGAAATACTCTGTGAATAATTTTACAATTGGTTTTGAATGTACATATAACATTTTTACATGAGAATTTTTTATTACAGGTTTAACATTAAATACTTCTTCAAAAAGTTTTTCAGCCTCGGGAACAACCTCACCGCTCACATTAATTGAATATTCATAAATATGGCCCTCCGTAATTATATATGCAATTAATTTTGCAAATTTTTCATCTATATATTCGGGGAATTTTACAAAATATTTTTCCTTTATGGGATAAATTTTTCCATCTTCTTTATAACCAATACCTAAAACATTAAATTTCTTTGAGACAGAAATACTTATTTTGTCATCTTTAATACAAATAATATTTGCTTTTAAAAGTTTTCTTAATCCATTATTTAAAGAACTTCTTGAAATGTTAAGAAGTGATTGAATCTCATCTTTTTTCAAACTACCAAATTTATGTAAAATAAATAATATTTTTTGGTTTAACTTCTTTAAATTTTCAATTCTTATTTTGTTTTTTTCAAACTCTTCAACTTCTGAAAGTTTTATGAATCTCCTTCCATAAATATGAGAGATTAATGAATTTTCGTTAACCCTTATTATCCATTTATCTTTATTTTTAAATCTCGAAAAATTTATTTTTTGAATTCTCTCGTCAAATATAAGTTTCTTGGGGATTAATAAATACTCCCCTTCTTTAATTTCATTTGCATTTGCCCAAGAAATTCCATTATTGTTTATTTTTAAAAATTTTGTTATCTCTGAAGAAACTATTTCTTCTCCAGTGGCTAATTTTATTTTATATTGATTATTAACCTTTGTTTTCGATAACGCTATAACTTTTACTTTTCCAACTTTTCCATTTTCATTAATTCCTAAAACATATTTATTTTCTTGAGGAAGTTTATGAATAACATTATATTCATCTTTTATTTCTTTTCCATTAGTTTTTTCAAATAATTCCTTGATCTTTATTTTTCCTTTTGATGTATTCACAACGGTGTCTGGGTGTAAACATAACAATTGTGAAACAACTCTCCTTTCAACTTCACCTGTAACTTCTTCTCTTTTTGGGGCAATTGCATCGATCTCATCAATAAAAATTATACTCGGGGCATTCTTTTTTGCATCCTCAAAAATCTTTCTTAGGTTTTGCTCAGACTGACCATACCATTTTGACATGATTTCAGGCCCATTTATTGCTGTAAAGTTTGCTCCGGATTCATTTGCCACAGCCTTAGCTAATAAAGTTTTCCCCGTTCCCGGGGGACCATAAAGTAAAACGCCTTTTGGCG
>CAZFVX010000081.1:0-4050 GCA_964522675.1 uncultured archaeon | reverse complement strand
ATTTCTTTTTCTTCTTCATTTATTTCTCTGCTCAACTCCAAAAGGAATTTTGCCATAATTTATTTTTAGTTTTTTAAAATGAATTTATTAAGCTTTAATCTTTAACTATTTAATATGAAATTTTATGATTTGCGTGTTAATCCCGAAAATTTAGGAGAAATCGTTAAAAAAGCCAAAGTTTTGGGTTGGTCTGGTTTAGGAGTTATTTTTGAATGGAAAGGGTTAAAAGAATTGGAAAAAGCTAAAAAGGAGATTGAGAAATATAAGAAAGAAATCGATATAGTTTTAGGTGTGGGAATAAAAACAAGAAAACCGGGAGAAATAAAAGAAATTGCCAAAAAAATAAGGAAAAGAGTTGAATTAATTTTGGTTTTTGGTGGGGATTTGAAAATTAATAGAAAAGCCGTGGAAATAAGAGAAGTTGATATTTTGGCAAACCCCGAAAATGAAGAAAATTCGGGACTAAACCATGTAATGGTTAAATTAGCAGCAGAAAATAATGTTGCAATAGAGTTTAGTTTCAGAAAAATCCTGCACTCCTTTGGAAAAACAAGAGCAGAAAATTTTAATAAATTTTTAACAAATGCAAAATTAGTGAGAAAATATAAAGCACCTTTTTTAATAACTTCTTCTGCTATTTCTCAATGGGATTTAAGGTCGCCTTTTGATTTATTATCTTTTGGGAAGGTTTTGGGTTTTCAGGATAAAGAAGTAAAAGAAGCTTTATCAGATAAAATTGTAAAAGAGAACAGGAAAAGATTATCAGAAAAATGGATAATGCCTGGGGTTGAGATTGAATAAATCCATCAAAAATTTATAAAAAGACTCTTAAATAATAAATATGGAATTAAATTATACATTAATTTTTAGAATACTTGTTTCTATTTATACACTAATAATTGCTTATTTTTCTTATGATATTTATAAAAAAACAAAAGGTGGAAACACACAATGGAAATATTTTGCCTCTGCATTTATTGTTGGGTTTTTGTGGGCATTATCTGAGCTTTTGTTTAAATCTATAATACCAAACAATTTTCTTTTTTACTTAGTTTCCTTTTCGTTATTGATTATACTTTCTTATTT
This sequence comes from uncultured archaeon, assembly GCA_964522675.1. Lineage (GTDB taxonomy): Archaea > Aenigmatarchaeota > Aenigmatarchaeia > QMZP01 > CAZFVX01 > CAZFVX01. The sequence continues at coordinate 2,964 of CAZFVX010000081.1, read as the reverse complement.
TCTTATAAAAGTTTCTTGTAATTTTTTAAAATCCTTTACAACTAAATCTTTTAAAGGGTTTAAAGAAAAGGATTTTTATATTGCTTTTGCAATAATTTTTGCTTTATGGTTGATTTATAACTCAAGCGGATTCGAGTTAATAAAACTAAAGGATATAATAGCATTAATCACAGGTCTTGGTTTTTTAATAACATCTTTTTCATTTTATATTATTTCCAGGTATCAAAAAAATTTTGGATGGAAGTTGCTTGTTCCTTTCTTCTTTGGTTTAGGAATAGGAATTATAATGCTTGTTTTCTTAAGTACATGCTGTTATATAAATCCTGAAGGTTCTGGGTGTGCGGATTTTCAGTATGCATATACAAAATCACTTCCTTCTTTTATATGTTATTCTCCATTAATGCAAATTTATTCTTTTGCTAATTTAATTATGGTAGCTTCTTCTATATTTCTTGTAGGCGTCTACTTTTTATGGAAACATATTTATAAAACAATGAAAATGAAATAAAAGATTTATATCGAAATTTAACAAATTAATAAATATGGTTATTGAATTAATTTTGAGGTTAATAATTTCGGTTCTTTTGGGTGCTTTAATTGGAATGGAAAGAGAGTGGGCAAAAAAACCTGCTGGTTTAAGAACACATATGCTTGTTTCTTTGGGTTCATGCTTATTTACAATTATTTCTATTAATTTTTTTCAAATGGACCCAGCAAGAGTGGCTGCGGGGATTGTAACTGGTATTGGTTTTTTGGGAGCAGGAACTATAATTGGTTCTGGAAGTAAAGTTAAGGGTTTAACAACCGCCGCAAGTTTATGGGTTATCGCGGCCATTGGTGTAGGAGTTGGAATTGGAAACTCAGAAAGTTATTTATTGTCTTTCATTACCGCTGTTTTGGTTTTCTTTATATTACAATTAGGTAAAATAGAAAGGTCAATAGAATATTAATGCAAAGCTTTCCAGTAAATTAAAATTGCTAATATAACCATTACTGCAAATATTCCACCAAAGATTGGGGCGGGGTTTGACACTATAAAACCTGTTATCCCTCCTAAACCGATTGTTTGATTTCCACCTAAACCTGTGGTTTTATTTGTTGTTTCACCTTCTTCTCCTTGGATTAGAGTACATGGTTGAGTTTCAAATGGTTTATGAATATCTGTTCCGCAATTATTTACTTCTGTACAAGTTCTTGTTTGAACACCATTTTTACATTCAGACCAAGGGGTACAAACCCATTTTTCTATACATTGACTTTCATTTCCTTGTGTTTGCATCTCGGTTTCTTGTGTAATATTTGTTTCTTCGTGTGTTTCTATTGTTACTCCACCGCCTCCTCCACCTGTAGTTCCTCCACCCCCAGTGCCACCTGAAGTTCCTCCGCCTTCACTTGTAGTTATAGATAAATCAAGTTTTGTATTTCCACCATTTTGAAATGGATAAGTAATAGCAAGTTTGTTATTTACATAAAAATAAATTGTTTTTCCGGTATAATCTCCATTTGGATCTGCTATTAGAAACACATTAGGAGCGTAACCATATTTACCATTTAAAGTTGTTGTGGTTCCAACAACAGTATTTCCTATTTTTGCAACAATTTGCGTTCCATCGGGAGCGGGATTTCCGTTGATTTTTACATCACCATAAAATTGATGTGGAATTCCAGGAATTGCAAAAGTAATACTTGTAAACATAAGTAAGAAAATCATAAAACTTAATCCTAATTTTAAAGTTAAATCATTCATTTTTACTCCTCCAAATTTTCTATAAAATTAAAATAAAAGAAAGAAATAAAAGGTTATTTGTTTTGTAATAACTGAAAATTTATTTTAAGGCATCATTCCGCCACCGGTCCATACACACTTGAAATCTTTATTCCAAATGCAAGTTGTTGCTGGTGCGTATTCATCTGCTTCATCTAAGTGAATCCAATATCCTCTTCCTGCATACATTCTATCAAATTTTCCTTGTGTTCCTTTTGGACATGCATTTAAGCCTATCCAAGCTTCTTTATGACCACCACAGTTTAAATAACTCCATACACTGTCCCATTTTGGATATCCTTGTTGAGTATCTACCAATGAATTTAATGCACAATAAACTTTATCACCATATACGTATCTTTGCCACGGTGGGTCCATAAAGTAGTCGCCACATTCCCAATCAAAGTCATCCATGTATGGATATAATTCCCAACTTACTCCATAGTATCCTATTAAGTTCCAACCATCCACTAATTGTCTGCTTGGTGGTACTGCTGCCTCTTCTATTAAAGCTCCACCCACTACAAGTCTTGTGTCATTCATTGCAAATACCCAATAACCCCAACCAGGTTTTATATTATGTAAATTACTTATTTCTTCTTGCCCTGGTTTCCAAACAAGCCATCCATTAGATGCTTCTGGGTCTGTTGGATCATATGTCCAAACAGATTCTATGTCATCTGCTATATCTTTAAATACTTCTGATACATTGTTGTTTAATAATCCAAATGGAACTGATATTAAATTCCATTTTTTAAATAATGGGATTTCAAATCTTGTTCCAGTTACTTTGAATTTTTCTACATCAATTGGTCCTTTGTTTCCTAGTGCATCTATACAGTAATATTCTAATTCATGTTCTGTTTCTTCATGGAAATAAAATGTTTCTATTACGTGGTCTGTACAACAGAAACCATCTTCAGTCATACTTCCTCCATATCCTGGTCGCCGATTACCCTCACAGTACTCTTCTGTTTTGTCTTCTCCATCAACTTCAACCTTAAAGCACACTTTTTCATGATTTACTGGATGTGGTTCTGGGTCTGTACAATTTAAAGTAATTGGTGTAACTTTAGTTACTTTCCAACATTCCATATATTCAGGTGAACTCTCGTTCCAGCATTTATCTGCTATATCATAGTATTTAGCATCTTTTCCGTCCCATTTTGTCTTTGGCTCACCAACCGTTTTGTTTGGTA
>CAZFVX010000080.1:0-4127 GCA_964522675.1 uncultured archaeon | reverse complement strand
TTAATTTTTAAAAAAATAGAAATTAATTATTTTAGAATGTATTTTGGCAACGCCAGAAAATTGTTTGTCAGAAAAAATAAAGAAGGAAGTTAAAAGAAAATATGGTATTATCATATAACTTCTGAAGATTCTACCTCTTTTCTTGTTCAATGCAACCGAAACCTTTATAAATGATTAGTGTTATAAAAAATTATTCTAATAACCGTTGGGGTTTGGGAAAAATTTATAAATATTAAAAAAATAAAGATTAATAACTGATTCTATGGATGAAAAGGAAATAAAAAGGAAATTAGAAACCGGTACTACAACTGTAGGTATTGTTTGTAAGGATGCCGTCGTTTTGGGTACCGAAAAGAAGGCAACTATGGGTTATTTGGTCGCCTCAAAAGAAGTTGAAAAGATTTTTCAATTGGATGATCATATAGCGATGACCGTTGCTGGTGTTGTTGGAGATGCGCAAGCATTAAAAAGGTATATAACGGCAGAACTAAAAATTTATGAGTTAAATGAGGGAAGAAAAATTCCCGTTAAGGCCGCAGGAACTTTAATTGCAAATATTCTTTATTCGAGAAGATTTTACCCTTATATTGTTCAATTGCTTGTTGGTGGTTATGATACAAAACCTCAATTATTTAGTTTAGCTCCCGATGGTTCCATCATAGAAGAGAAAAAATATTTTTCCACGGGTTCTGGTTCTCCCATGGCCCTGGGTGTTCTTGAAGATAAATTTAGAGAAAATATGGATGTAGAAGAAGCAAAAAAATTAGTTGTTAGGGCTATAAAATCCGCAATAGAGAGGGATATCGCTTCTGGTGGTAAGGGAATTGATGTTGCTGTTATTGATAAAAATGGATTCAGAATGTTAAAAGAGGATGAGATTAAAAAGTTAATGGAGTAAATACATTCTAAAATTTTGGAAAAAAAATTGTGTTTTTTAATTTAAAGTTTTAGTGATAAAATGAGCATTTTAAAAGAATTGAAAGAAAATTTACCCGAAAATGCACAAATATCTGAAGTAAAATTTGAAGGCTCAAAAATTGTATTATATACAAAGAGTAAAGAATTTTTTCAGAACAACGAAGAAACGGTAAAAGAAATCGTAAAAAAATTAAAGAAAAGGATAGAGATAAGACCACACATCTCAATAACGATGGATTTAGAAAAAGCAAAAGAATTAATTAAAAAAATTGTCCCAAAAGATGCAGAGGTTAAAGAAATATATTTTGAACCAGAATTAGGTAAAGTTATAATAGAAGCAAAAAAACCGGGTTTAGTTATAGGAAAGGGCGGGGAAACTTTTAAGGAAATAAAAAACAAAACTTTTTGGTTGCCATTAATAGAAAGGGCGCCCGCCATTCAATCTGAAATTGTGAGTGTGGTTAGGAAATTTTTGCACTCGGAAATAGATTATAGAAAAAAATTCTTAAATAAAATAGGCCAAAAAATAAATTCAAAAGTCGAGAAAAAAGAAGAATGGGTTAGAGTTGGTTTTTTGGGCGGATTTAGAGAAGTTGGTAGAAGTTGTATTTTAGTTGAAACGGAAACCTCGAATATTTTAATGGATTGCGGGGTTGATGTTGGTTCGGGAAATTTCCCTTATATAAATGTTCCCGAATTTAATTTAGAAACTCTTGATGCCGTTATTCTTTCTCATGCACACCTAGATCATTGTGGATACATTCCATACCTTTATAAAGAAGGTTACACCGGTCCTTTATACTGCACGGCACCAACAAGGGACCTGATGGTTTTACTTTGCTTAGATTATATAGATGTTTGCCAAAGAGAAGGAAAATTTGTTCCTTATACAAAAAAAGATATTGAAAAGGCCGTTAGGCATTCTGTCGTTTTAGATTATGGAGAAGTTTCAGACATAACGCCAGACGCGAGGGTAACTTTACAACCAGCGGGCCACTTATTGGGTTCTTCTTTAATTCATTTACACATAGGAGAAGGTTTGCACAATATACTTTACACGGGAGATTTGAAATTTGGACCCACTAGACTTTTTGATCAAGCATTCACAGAATTCTCAAGAGTTGAAACCTTAATCACAGAATCCACTTATGGTGGTTCAGAAGATGTAATGCCTTCAAGGGTTGATTGTGAAAATGAATTGCTTAAAATAGTAAATGATACAATAAACAGAAACGGAAAAGTTTTAATACCAGCCTTCGCCGTTGGAAGGGCGCAAGAAATAATGATAATTTTAGCTCAAAATAATTTCCAACATCCCGTTTGGATGGAAGGAATGCTTTGGGATGCCACGGCAATTCATACCGCTTATCCCGAATACTTGTCCAGGAGATTGCAAAGAAGTATTTTCCATAAGGGAGAAAATCCATTCTTATCAGAAATCTTCAAAAGAGTCACGGCGAAAGAAAGAAACGATATCATTGATTCCCCCGAACCGGGAGTTATAATAGCAACTTCGGGTATGCTTATAGGTGGTCCAGCCGTTGAATATTTAAAAGCCTTAGCGCCAGATAAAAGAAATACCTTGCTTTTTGTTGGTTATCAGGCAGAAGGAACTTTGGGAAGAAGAATTCAAAAGGGATGGAGAGAAATTCCATTATTTAATCATAATGGTAAAACGCAATCGTTAAAAATAGAAATGGATGTTAAAACCGTAGAAGGCCTTTCGGGACACTCGGATAGAAATCAATTAATAAGATATGTTTATAGACTTACAAGCAAACCAGAAAGAATTATTGTTAACCACGGTGATAACTTTAAATGTGTTGAGTTGGCAAGAAGTTTACACAAAATCTACAAGTGCGAAACCTTGGCACCGAAAAATTTAGAAATAGTGAGATTAAAATAAAGCTAATAATGGTTCTTTTTTCTAATTAGAAAATCTTTTCCATATAAATTCGCTCCAAATTCAAACACGCCAGTAATTTCGTATCTACCATTACTTTTTTCGGCAACGGGAAAAGGAAATATCTCTTCTCCATTCCCATTTATTATTCTCACTTCTTCATTTACTTTTTTAACCCAAGTTTTGGGAATATTTAGTTTTTCCTTTAAATCGTTTCTTAATTCATCCAAAGTTCTGTACATATCATTTAATTTATCTAACATTTTTTCACCTTTAAAATAAGAAGAAAATATATATAAAGATTTGTTAAAAATAAAAAATCTTAATTTAAATACCTATTATGCTTGTTTTGGTTTGCGGTTTACCTGGAACAGGAAAAAGTGAAACTTCTAAGTTTTTAGCAAAAAAATTAAATGGGATTCATTTAAATACCGATATTATTAGAAAAGAAATTTTTAAAGATGCCGAAATCGAAACCGTTTTAAAATCAAAAGAGCCGTTAAAATATAACTTGGAAAAAACCTTCAATAAACTTAAGAAAATACCCCTCAAATATCAAAAACTAATTTGGAAACAAAAAGAAATGGTTTACGAGAAACTTTTTGAAAAACTAAAAAATTTTTTAAAAGAAAACAAGAATGTCGTGATCGATGGCACCTTTTACAAAAAGGATTTAAGAGATAAGATTTATAAAATCGCAAATTCCGCAAACACCGAGGTTTATTTAATTCAATGCATTTGTTCCGTGAATATAGTTAAAAAAAGATTGGAAGAAAGGGGATTTAATTCAATTTCAAATGCAAACAAAATCGAGATTTATAATAAAATTAAAAGGATTTATGAAACCCCCGAAAAAGATGGAAAACCGTTATTTATTTATCACACAGAAAAACAAAAAATAATTGAAAAAAACGCTCATGGAAAGCACAAAGATTTAATATTAAATTCACTTAAAGAATTTGTTTATATGGTAAAAAATAATCAAATTTCATTCGCTACCAATTAAAAAAGAAAAAATAAAAGGAAACTAAATTAAATTTTTGGAAGCCCAAGATCTGTATTTATTTTCTCTTCTATCTTTAACTTTTCATAAGTTCCATTTTCATGTTTTATTTCACATACTAAACAACTTGAAGTCTTTTTTTCAATATAATCTACTCCTATTAAATCTAATATTTTCTCGATATCAGTTAAAGGAGGACCATCTATTATCATTACCTTAGTTTTTTCAGGATCTTCTATGTGTTCTTCTCCTTTTAATATTCCAGATTTATAAGTTAATTCGTATGCCTGACATTCAGGACTA
>CAZFVX010000079.1:0-4134 GCA_964522675.1 uncultured archaeon | reverse complement strand
TTTCCAAAAACTGAAATAAGTGTTTATATAGAAATTTTGCAAGCGGATGCGGGCACAAGAACGGCGGGAATAAATGCAGCTTCAATTGCTTTAGCGGATGCGGGAATACCAATGAAAGATTTAGTTACTGCAATTGCCGTTGGAAAGATAAATGGAGAATATGTTATTGATTTAACGGGGGAAGAAGAAAAAATTACTGAATGTGATTTGCCGATAGCATTCATGCCACGAAATAAAAAATTTACATTACTTCAAATGGATGGTGATTTGCCTTCAAACGAAGTTGAGAAAATAATAGAACTTGCAACTAAAACATGTGAAAAACTATACGAAAAGCAAAAGGAAGCTTTAAGAAATAAATGGATAAAATTAATTGAGGAGTGAGAAAATGATACTTGAAAATGAATATTTATTAAAAATTGTTTCAGAAGGAGAAAGAGAGGATAAAAGAAAATTTGATGAATTTCGAAAAATTTCTATAGAGAAAAATGTGGTTGAAAAAGCTGAGGGTTCTGCCTTAGTTAAAATAGGCGATACACAAGTAATGGCTGGAGTAAAAATGGAAGTGGGAGAACCCTTCCCCGACACACCAAATGAAGGAATATTAATTGTAAATGCAGAATTTTCTCCCATAGCTTCACCGGAATTTGAATCTGGACCACCGGGAGAGGATGCAACGGAGTTAGCAAGAGTTGTGGATAGAGGGATTAGAGAATCGAAGGCAATAGATATGGAAAAACTTTGTATAGAAGAAGGGAAAAAGGTTTGGATAGTTTTTTTAGATATTTATATTTTAGACCATCATGGAAATTTAATTGATGCAGCGGCATTAGCTTCTTTAGCGGCTTTACTTAATACAAAAATGCCAAAATACGATGGAGAAAAGATAAATTATGAAGAAAAAACAAAAAAACTACCTATGAGGTTTAAACCAATAGCAATCACGGTTGTAAAAATTAATAATCATCTTTTAATAGACCCTTCGTTAGAAGAAGAAAAAGTCATGGATGCTAGGCTAACGGTTACAACAAAAGAAGATGGAAATATATGCGCATTACAAAAAGGTGGATCGGGGGGGTTCACATTTGAGGAAATCAAGCAAGCAATTGAACTTTCAAAAAAGAAAGGAAAGGAATTAAGAAAATTATTAGAGAAGTGATAATATGGGAAAAACAAAAAAAGTTGGTTCGGCGGGAAGGTTCGGACCAAGGTATGGCAGGGGTGTGAAAAAGAAACTTTTAGAAGTTGAAAGGGTTCAAAGATCAAAACACACCTGCCCGAATTGCTTTAAACCGGGATTAAAAAGAATTGCCGCGGGTATTTGGTATTGTCCAAAATGCAAGGTTAAGTTTGCGGGTAAGGCTTATAAACCATCTTAGGTGGGAATATGTATAAATGTTTAAAATGTGGAAAAGAAGTTAAACTCGATTTAAAAACAGCAAAAAAAATAATATGCCCTTTTTGTGGGCATAGAATATTAGAAAAAACAAGACCCAAAGTTGTTAAAAGAGTTGAAGCAAAATAATATGGAATTGGAAATAAATATAAAAATTAAGGATAAAATAATAGCAAAGGCTTTAGATCCAAAAGTGAAATTTAAAAATGATACGGGAATAATTAAAATTAAATCAGAAAAATTATCCTCTTTAAAGGGAACGATAAATTCATATTTAACGCTGTATAAAACCGCTAAAGAAATTTTGGAGTGGTTAAATGGAAAATGAAATCTCTAAACAAAAACAACAATTATTAAACCAAGCCCAAATTTATCAACAACAATTACAAGGAATTTTAGCACAAAAAGAAAGTTTAAATTTACAATTAATGGAGATTAACAAGGCTTTGGAGAACTTAGAACAAACAAAAGAAAAAACCATATATAAAATCTCTGGGCCAATATTAATTAAATCGGATAAAGAAGAAGTAAAAAAAGATTTAAATGAAAGAAAAGAAATGATTACATTAAGAATAAAAACTCTCGAGAAAGGAGAAAAAAGATTAAAGGAAAAATTTGAGGAATTGAGGGCTAAAATTTCAAAATAACGCGGGTGGTGGATATGGAAGAAAAGGAACAAATAATTAATATGTTTCAAAGGTTTATGAAAGAAAGAGGCGTTCCGAGAAACATAAAGAGATTAGTAGAGGAATCTATGGAAATTTTAGAAGGTGATGGTTCTAAAGAAGTAAAGATTTCTTCCATAATCACGCTCTTGGATGAGGCTTCAAACGACCCAAATCTATCGATGTTTGCGAGAACAGAATTATGGAACATAGTGTCTTTCTTGGAGAGTTTAAAAAACAAATGCTAATGATTCTGAAAGGTTTAAAAATCTTATGTATAAACTATAATTAGTTAAAATGTTTAAGGAGGGTAATATGCCATTTAAGATATTTAGAAGAAATGAGGAGTATGACGAAGAGCTAGATACAGAGGAAGAAGATTACATAGAAGTGAACATTTTGGGGGCAAAAGACACGAAGGGAAAAATCGTGATAAAAGTTGAAAAATTAAATGATTTTGCCGATACCGAAAGGGTCTTAAAACTTTTAAGGGAAGGTTCAATTGTTTTTCTAAAAATAAAGAATTTAAGAGAAAAGGATATCGGTGAATTGAAAAGGGCCGTGGAAAAACTTAAGAAAAGCGTGATTGCAAATAACGGGGATATAGCGGGAGTGGAAGAGAATTGGCTTGTTTTAACGCCCGAATACGCAGCAGTTGAGAGAGAATAAATTTTTATTTTTATTTTTAAAATTATTGAGATTTAGAATATCAATTATTTAAATATTTATTGATATTTAGAATATCAATACTATAAATATACAAAAGGTATGATAAAAATATCGCAGTTATTAATTTTTGTTTTATTTACCGTGTTTAGATTTGGGATTAATGCTTTATTTATTTTATAATGTTGGATAAAACTTCTAAGAGCCCTTGTGATTTTAGGTTTTGTTTTTACTTCTATCGGAATAATTTCTTTATGTTCTAAAATAAAATCTATTTCTGTTTTAGTTGTGGTGCGCCAATATTTAACATTATAATTTCTTATTTTTAATTCATTATAAACAAAATTTTCATATAAACTCTCGAAAGTTAATTTATCGAAGTTCTCTAATAAATAATTTCTAATTCCATAATCAACAAAATATATTTTTGGGTTTTTTCTTATTTCATTTATTAAATTTTTATAAAATGGTTTAACTATAGAAATGACAAAGGAATCTTCAAGTAATGGTAAAAGATCTCTAACCTCATGATATTTTAACCCCGAATTTGTACTTAATGATTCGTAATTTATAACATTTCCTGAGATTGAAGCAATGGTTTTTAACAGTTTTACAACTTTATCTCTATATTTAATTCCATATAAACCAACAATATCCTTTTCTACATATGTTATGAATAAATTTTTTAAAAGTTCTTTTTTCTTATGTTTATTTTTTTCAAGAACTATTCTTGGGTATGAACCAAATATTAAATACTCATGCAAAAATTTAAGCTCTTCTAAGAAAATAGTTTTCTTAATTTTAATTGTTTTATCAAAATCAATTTTTAATTTCTTATATAAATTTTCATATTTTTCTCCTTTACTTCTTAAAAATTCTTGAAAACTAAATGGATACAAATTAAAAAAAATAACTCTTCCTACAAGATATGAACCAAGATTTGTTAAATTAAATGATGAAGATCCCGTTATAATTAATTTTATATTATCAAAAAAATCAAATATTAATTTCAATTTTTTACCAATATTTTTTACATATTGTACTTCGTCAATTAAAAAATAATGTTTATGCTTAGAAGTTATATAAAATTCTATGAATTCTTTTGGGTTTTCTTCAAATTTTAATTTCGTTAAATCGTCTTCAAAGTTTATGTAATGAATATTATTGTCATCAACACCTTTTCTTTAAGTAATTTTTTAAGTTGTATAAGAAGTGTTGTCTTACCACATTGTCTTGGCCCTCTTATAGCTATTATTTCCCTGCCATCAAGCCATTTTACAAGTTCATTTTCTATGTCTCTTTTTATATAAACCATAATAAAAAATTATTTAATAAGTTTATAAATTTTTCTAATTTATTAAAAATAACTTTGTTATTTTGAAAATTTTATTAAAAATAATAAAGTTA
>CAZFVX010000078.1:0-4154 GCA_964522675.1 uncultured archaeon | reverse complement strand
AAATGGGGTCGCTGGGATTTGAACCCAGGTCTGGAGCTCCCAAGGCTCCGATGCTAGACCAAGCTACACCACGACCCCATTACTATATTTTTATTTAATGAAATTTTAAATAAACATTTGCTAACTTTAAAAAAGATATATATAATTTTAAGTTAAAATTAAATTAAGTGTTATTAGAAAAAACCGAGGATTATCTTTTATTTTTTATGTAAAAGAAGCAATAATTTTTTTCTTTGTAGGATATAAAAAATCTAATATCATAATATTTAATGATTATTTTTACTTTATTTAAATATTGAGAAAATGTTTTTAGGTAAAGCCACGGGTGGGAGTTTTAAGGAAAAATTTCCTTTTTGAACCCACGATCTACTGCTTACGAGGCAGTCGCTTTACCAGACTAAGCTACCGTGGCGTACACATAGACGGCTTGTTTAACCTTCTTAAGCCGTCATTTTACATTCAAATAATTTTTTTATTTTATATTTTATTATTCTTATTATGGTTTTAAAAGAAGAAAAAATTTCTGTAATTGTTGATTCAAGGGAATTTCAGTCAAGAGTTACAAAACATCTAAAAGATTTAGGAGTAGAAATTAAACAAAAAAAACTTGATGTTGGGGATTATATTTGTTCTGATAGAGTTGGGGTCGAAAGGAAAAGTATTCGTGATTTTTTACAATCGATCATTGACCAAAGATTGTTTAATCAAATCTGTAATTTATCTGATTCTTTCTCAAATCCCGTTTTAATTTTAGAAGGTAATCCGGAATTATTATTTTTAGAAAGAAATATTCATGAAAATGCTATTAGAGGTCTTTTTACAACAATAGCTGTGGATTTTAAAATTCCAATTATTTGGACTTTGAATTCAAGAGAAACGGCAGCACAAATTTTTTGGATTGCAAAAAAGGAGCAAATAGCAGAAAAAAGAGAAATAAAAATAAGATGTAATAAAAAGGCCTTAACACTTTCAAAACAACAAGAGTATTTAGTTGCCGGTCTACCAAACATAAATACAAAACTCTCAAAAAGATTATTAAAAAAATTTAAAACGCCGAGAAAAGTTTTTTCTGCTTCTGAAGAAAAATTAATGAAAATAGAAGGAATCGGAAAAGAAAAAGCAAAAAAAATCTTAGAATTATTAACAACAAAATATGAATAATCAATCATAAACATAATTTTTAACTTCGATTATTAAAAAATCGGCATTTGCTCTTAAAGTAAAATATAAATCATAATCTATATAAGAAGAATTTACATGATATATAACAGAAGCCTTTGTTAAATGTTGACCTTTTTGTGAAAGTTCAGAATAACCAGTTCCATAAGAAGATGATTCATTATTATCTATTACTACAGAAGAATCGTTTATATAAACTATTTTATCCTCATCTTTTTGCTGAATATAATAAATTATTTCTGAAGTGTTTATATTGCCACTTTGATTTCTAAAAACCGCTTTTAAATGATCGTTTTCTAAAACCCAATACGTATCTGAACCAATGGTTTCATTGTAAGCACTAACATCAGTTCCCGAGGTTACATACAAACCATCTTGTTTAATATAACTTCCCGGCTGTACTATAGGGGCAGAGGTGTCATATTCAAAAATAATTGAATTAGTATCTGGATCTACTATATATTTACCCCCGGGAATAGAAAGGGTAAGTTTTCTCGTCGAGCCGGGACCTTGGTAAGAAAGTTCTTTTATTGCTTTATCAATTTCTTTTAAATTGTTTACGGCACTACTAATTATTGTTGTGTCTTGATAATTTTTAATAACGGGTAATCCATAGATCCAAACCAATGTTGTTCCCGTAATAACAATTAGCACAATAATTACAAATGAAACTATGGGAGAAACACCTTTAAATTTCATATTTAATTAATTGTTTTTACCCTTAATAATTTATTTATTTAAAACACTTTTAACAAATCCTAAGAAAATGGGATTTGGTTTTAATGGTCTCGATGTAAATTCGGGATGAAATTGTGTTCCCATAAAAAACGGGTGTTCTTTTAATTCTAAAATTTGCATAATTTCTTTTGTTTCATTCATTCCCGAAAAAATTAATCCGTTTTTCTCGATTATATTTTTATATTCTATATTAAACTCATATCTATGTCTAAACCTTTCTCTTATTTTTTCACTTTTGTAAAGCTCGAATGCTCTCGTTCCCCTTTTAATATAAACCCAGTGTCCTCCCAATCTCATTGTCCCGCCCTTTTCACTTAACTTTTTTTGTTCGGGAAGTAAATCTATTATGGGATATTTTGTATTTGGTTCTATCTCGGTTGAATTTGCCCCCTCTAATCCACAAACATTTCTTGCAAATTCTACAACTGCTAATTGAAATCCAAAACAAAGACCTAAAAATGGAATTTTATTTTCTCTTGCATATTTTATACATTTTATTTTCCCTTCCGCTCCCCTTGAACCAAATCCCCCAGGAACAATAATCCCATCGATATTTTTTAATTTTTCCTCTGGTGTTATTTTACCTTCTTCTATATCGGTTGTTTCTACCCATTTTATTTTTGGTTTACATTCACAATAACCACAAGCATGAGTTAAGGCCTCTAATATAGAAACATAAGAATCATGTAATGTCGTGTATTTTCCAGTGATTGCTATTCTTATTTCTTTCTTAGGATTTTTTAATTTATTTACAAACTCTTTCCATTCTCTTAAATCCAATTCCTTATACTTTAAATTTAATTTTTCTAAAACTTTTTTACAAAGGGTTTGGTTTTCTAATAAAATTGGAACCTCATAAATTGTTTCTATATCAGGATCGGAAATTATATTTTCCATTTCTACGTTACAAAACAATGCTATTTTTTCTTTAACTTTTTTTTCTAATTCTTTTTTTGCTCTACATACTATAAAATTTGGTTGAATACCTATTTCTCTTAACCTTTGAACTGATTGTTGCGTTGGTTTTGATTTTTGTTCTCCAACAACATCTAATACCGGGACAAGTGTTACATGAATGAAAACAACATCTTCTTTTAAGGCCAATTGCCTGCATGCTTCTAAAAAAGGCAAATTTTCAATATCTCCCACCGTTCCTCCAATCTCAATCATAACTATATCGGCGTTATTTTCTTTTCCCACCTCTTTAAACCATTCTTGCAACTCATTTGTTAAGTGGGGAATTATTTGTACAGTTTTTCCTAAATAATCTCCCCTCCTTTCCTTTTCAATAACCCTTTTATAAATTTTTCCCGTTGTGATGTTTGTGTTTCCCTTTAAATTTAAATTAAGAAATCTTTCATAGTTCCCTAAATCCATATCAACTTCTGTTTTATCGTCTAAAACAAAAACTTCTCCATGTTCATAAGGGTTCATCGTTCCGGCATCCACATTCATATAAGGATCAATTTTTATTGGAATTACCTTATATCCACAAGATTGTAAAAGTTTTCCTAAAGAAGAAGTGAAAATTCCCTTACCCAAACCAGAAATAACACCACCAGTAATAACAATAAATTTTAGCATAATTTATAATAAAAATAAGAAATAAAAAGTTTTATTTTTTTAAAAGCCCAAAAGGATGTTTTGAAATTTCAGGATACCGTTTTTCTTCCACAATTTTTGTAGGTTTCATTTTTTTAATTTCATTAATTTTAGTTTCAATTCTCGTTAAATCCCTTTCGAGTTGAGGAATTAATCTTTTTGATGTTCCTTCATCTGTTCCCTCTTCAATAATTTTTAAACTATCTTCCACAATATCGAGATTTCTTAATAATTCAATTTTTAATGTCCTATCGGTTTTTAATTGCTTAGACTGTAAAACTAACAACCTCAATTTATTCCATTTCTTCCTTAACTTTATTATCTTTCCTTCAATTCCTCCAAACAAACCCATTTAAAACACCTCTATAAATTATTTGTTTTTAAAATAATAAAAATTTAGAAACTCTATAAACATTTAAACTACCTTTTTTATAATTTTATATAGTCTTTAAAAAATGGAGTGATTAAATGAATATTTTTAGAAGAAAAAAGAAATCTGAAACAAAGAATGTGGCTTTGTTAGTTGATGGTCCCAATATAATTAGAAAGGAATTTAGTATAGATTTGGATGAATTAAGGAAAAAAGCAGAAAAATACGGTAGAATAATGATTGGTAAAGTTTTTTTAAACCAATT
>CAZFVX010000077.1:0-4205 GCA_964522675.1 uncultured archaeon | reverse complement strand
CAAAATATTAATTAATGAAAACTAAATCAATTTCTCCTGTGGATGCAATTAAGGAGTTTACAGAAAGGATTTTAAAAAAGTATGATGGGTTGATTAAGGCTGTTTGGGTTTATGGTTCTTTTGCTAAGAAAACGGCAAAGAGGACTTCTGATATTGATATGATGGTTTTGCTTGATGATACAAACAAAGATATTCCCATAGGATTTTTGTATAAAATTCAAGATGAGGTGGAAGGGATTGTTGAAAAAATAAAAAAGGATTATGGTGTTCATATTCATGTACAGCAACCAAAAAGATTGTCTGATTGGTGGGACTTACTTAGGTCGGGAGAGCCGTGGGTTTTTACTTCCATGAAAAAGGCAATTCCCATTTATGATCCCTCGGGTTATGTGGAACCAATTAGCAAATTATTAAATTTGGGAAGGATGAGTGGAACATATGAAAAGGCGGAAGCATTAATTCAAAGGGGACCATCCACTCTTAAAGAGGTTAAAAGAAGGCTTTTAGAAGATATAACTTCAGAACTACTTTCTGCCATGGTTGAATCCGCTCAAGCAACATTAATGTTTTATGGAATTGCGCCACCATCCCCTCAAACAATAGACAAAGCGCTTGAGAAAAACTTTGTAAGAAAAAATTTATTAGAGCCGGGGTTTGTGGAAATGATAAGGGATTTCTATAATATAACAGAAAAAATAGATCATAATGAAATAACAAAAATGTCTGCAAAAGAAATTGGAAAGTGGATAAAGAGGGCAAAAATATTTGTTTTAAGAATGAATAATTTATTTTCTGAGTTAGAAAAAAGAAAGAAAAGAGAAATTATTGAAGAATCGCATAAAGAAGCTTTTGAGGCGTGTAAAAAAGCATTAAAAAAATTAGGAGTAAAACCAGATGAAAAGAACATTATTAAATTTATAGAAAAGAACTTAATTAAGCCCGGCTTGGTCTCAAAAGATTATTTAGATATTCTTAAAAAAATAGTTAAAATGAAAGAAGCTTTAAATAAAGGAAAATTGGAGGAAATTCCCGAAAAGTATATTTATTCTTCAAGAATGTATGCTAAAAATTTAAAATTAATTTTAGAGGGTGTATATGCAACTAAGAAAACCAAAAAAGATAGCAGAAGAAATAGTAAATAAATTTCCAAAAATCATAAAAGCAGTTTGGCTTTTACCAGGAGAAAAAATAAAAACGGGTTATACTTTAATCTTTCTTTTGGATGATACAGAATCAATAGATTCATTAACGGTAAATGAAGTTAAGATCGAAGTTGAAAAATTAATTAAAAATTTAATTAAAAAACCGAAAGTTGATACTTTATTTTACAAACTTTCAGATTATTGGGAATTAATTAGGCATGGTTCTCCTGTAACATTTACCGAAATTAGGGAAGGAATTCCTATTTACGACCCATCTGGTTTTTTTGTTCCCTTGAAAAAACTTTTACTTCAAGGAAGAGTCCCTGGAACAAAAGAGGCAATGAGAAATTTAATTCAGCAAGCCACTTTTAAGTTATTGAGAATCGAAAGGGAATATATGTTTAAATTAGTTATGGATTTATATTCAGCGGTAAATGATGCTGGACAGGCACCGTTAATGTTAATTGGTGTTGCACCACCTTCTCCAAGGGAAATACCCAAAAAATTGCAAATTCATTTTGTAAGAAAAAGAAAATTGGAACCGGAGTATGTTAGATATTATAAAAATGTTTTAAAAACAGCAAAAGCCATTGAACATGGAAAAATAAAAAATTTAGAACTAGAAAAGGTTGATGAATTAATAGAGGATTCAACTAAATTTATTAATAGAATGATAAAATTATTTGAAGAAATAAGTAAAGAAAAATAGAAATTTATAGAAGGAATTTTAAAATTAAATATTATGATAGACGAGTTTTTAAGGGCATTTTTTACTATATTCATTATCATGGGAACATTTGGAAATATACCTATTTTTACAATTTTAACTCAAAAAATACCTCATAAATATAAAAAGAAGAATGCTAATAGAATTATTATTGTGGCTTCCTCTTTGCTTTTTTTGTTTTTATTCTTAGGGGATTATATATTAAAGATTTTTTCTATATCATTTCAAAGTTTTGAAATAGCAGGAGGAATTATATTGATGTTGATTGGTTTCAAATATGTTTTAGGATTACACATATTTGAAGAAAAAGCAGAAAAAAATGAGTTTCCCATTATACCTATAGCAACCCCATTAATTTCAGGTCCAGGATCTATTACAACAGTCTTAATTTTAGTTCAAGAATATGGTTATTTCATCACCCTTTTAGCTTCGAGTTTAAATTTATTTATTGCTTGGTTTGTTTTAAGAGAAATTGAATTTTTTAATAAAGCTTTTGGGAAACATGAAAGCAAGGGATTATCAAAAATCATTGGTTTATTTGTAACAGCTATAGGAGTTGAATTTATAAGGAAAGGTATTTTAGGAATATAAAATTATTTTTTCTCTAGTTTCTTTATTCCATTCATATAAGGTCTTAAAACTTTAGGAATAATCACGGAACCATCTTTTTGCTGAAACTGTTCCAAAATTGCGAGCATTGTTCTGGATGTTGCCAAAGCAGTATTATTTAAGGTATGTACATATCCCAAAGCTGGAGTTCCGGGGGCCTCTCTATATCTTATATTTAACCTTCGTGCTTGATAATCCGTACAGTTAGAATTGGAACCAATTTCTCTAAATTGACCATCAGCCATCCATACTTCGGTATCATATTTCTTTGCAGCTAAAATCCCAATATCCCCCGTACATACATTAACAACCCTATAATGCAAACCCAAAGCTTGATATAATTCTTCACAATTTTTTTGTAATTCCTCATGAAATTTCCAAGAATCTTCCGGTAAGCAAAATATGAATTGTTCAACCTTATTAAATTGATGCATTCTATATAAACCCTTTGTGTATTTTCCATGTGTGCCAACTTCTTTTCTAAAACAGGGAGAAACTCCACAAAGTTTTATTGGTAAATCCTTTTTATCTAAAACCTCGTTCATAAACATTGATGCTAATGGATGTTCTGCTGTTGCAATTAAATATAAATCCTCGTCTTCAATTTTGTACATTACATTTTCAAAATCCTCTAAGGCGGTTACACCTTCATAAGGTTTTCTTCTTATCATAAAGGGTGGTTCTATCAAAGTATAGCCTTTTTTTCTCATAAAATCCATCGCAAATCTCAATATTGCATAATCCAAAAGAACCAATTCTTCTTTTAAATAAAAGAATCCTCTCCCAGCTACTTTTCCTGCTCTTTCTGCATCAATTAAACCTAAATTTAAGGCAATTTCTAAGTGATCTTTTGGTTTAAAATCAAATTTAGGAGGGCTTCCCCATCTTTTTATTTCTACATTATCATTCTCGTCCTTTCCGAAAGGAACGCTTTCGTGTAAAATGTTTGGTAATCTCATTAAGTAATAATGAATTTTTTCTTTGTTTTCTTCAACTTTTTTTTCAAGCTCTTGAATTTTTTCAGAAACAGTTTTCATTTCTTTTATTTTTTCTTTTACATCCTTTCCTTCTTTTTTTAACTTTGCAATCTCCCTTGAAATAACATTTTTCTTATGTCTTAAATTTTCTAAATTTTTTAGATCCTCCCTGTACTCTTTATCTCTTTTTATAAGGTCTTCCAACCATTTTATTTTTTCTTTCTCCTGTCTTTTTTCTAAATCATTTCTCACAATTTCGGGATTTTCTCTTATAAGTTTAATATCAAGCACAAAAACCACCTACCTTTATATTTTCTTTTAATTTTTTTAATAATTTTAAAATTACAACTAAGAAAAAGCCAAAATTTAATTTTAGTTCTTTGATTGGAACGGCATCCCTCTCACTAAATAAATATTAGGTGAATAAATATTTAAAGTTTTTCTCTAGTCCCGTGAATTTATAAAAAAATTCATGGAAGAATTCAAAGCAAAATAAACGCCTTTCATGTTGATTTGCCTGTTTGGTAAGAATATTTTCTAAGCTTTATTTCTTCTATGAGTTTGCCTACAAGTTCATAAGTGCGAGTATTCCTTTTATATTTTGATTGCATAGTTTTTAATATGGAAAAGAAAAATTTAAATATTTCGTATGTCAGTCAAATTTATGAAGTTTCCCGAAAACATTGCGGGAAATTGGTGTAGATGCGCAATTGAGGTTTTGCCCTTCGGGTTGCTCACTTCGTTCGCAAT
>CAZFVX010000076.1:0-4249 GCA_964522675.1 uncultured archaeon | reverse complement strand
AACTTATATAATTATATATGAATTCATATTTTCAGATGTTACGCATAAAACATTGGCTTGGGTTCTTTTTAATTTCAACTTTAGGTTTTTTAATTTCTAAGGGATTCCTGCATTCTTTCCAAGAGATTTTTATATTTTATTTAATGGTTTTTTTATATTTAGGTTTTGGGTTTTCAATAAATAATTGCTTTGATATAAAGGAAGATGAATTAAGTGGAAAGAAAAATCCAATAGTTTTAAAAGAGTTAAGTTTTAAAAAAGGTTTAATTTTTTCTTTATCTCTTGCGTTTTTTGGTATAGTTTTATCGCTTTTTTTCAAATTTCAAGTTTTTTTACTTTATTTTATAATGGTTTTAATGGCATTTTCTTATTCTGCCCCGCCTTTAAGATTTAAATCGAGGTTTTTATTAGACTTGATTTCCCATGGTTTATTTGCTGGTTCTTTTTTGTTTCTTTTACCTTTAATAATTTTTGCTCCGGAATTAACTTGGTTCCATTACACTATAATTTTCTCTATTTTTTATTTTTCAATGATATCGGAATTAAGAAATCACATTGAAGATTATGAGAATGATAAAAAGGCTAATTTAAAAACCACCGTTTGTGTTTTGGGTTTAAAAAAATCAAAAAAGTTAGTAAATTTATTAATAATTTTATTTCCTCCTTTTCTTCTTCCCCTGTTTTTTCAAAAAAATTTCCTTTATTTCCTAATAATTACAATGTTATTTTACTTAATCTTTTCAATTAAAAAAAATTATAGAATTCTTGATGTTTATACAAATATATCATATGGATTGGTTTTAATGGGGATTTTAATATGAAGATAGCAATTTGCAGTGATTATTTTTATCCGAAAATTGGAGGTATAGCAACACATATAGAAAATTTAGCAAAAGCCTTGGAAAAGAGAGGACATGAAGTATTTATAATAACAAAGATGGCAAAATTTAATGATAATACTCATGGATTAAATGTTATAAGAATTAAATCCTTTTTCAGAAGTTCACGAACGTTAGATATTCCAAATACAAATGAATTAGAAAAAATTATTAAAAAAATAAATCCAGATATTATACATTCCCATCATATATTTTCTCCAATCTCATTGCTTTCCTTATCCGTGGGGAAAAAACTAAAAATAAAAACTGTGTTAACAAATCACTCAATACAATTTTTTTATGATTTTGATTACCTTTGGAAACCATTTTCTTATATTTTATTTCCTTACAGACAATATATTAATAACGCAGACGAAATAATAGCAGTAAGTAAAGCGGCTTCTTCCTTTGTTTCTCATTTCACAAATAAGAAAATAAAAATAATTCCAAATGGAATAAATGTTAATGAATTTGCTCCCAAGAAAAAAGAGTTTGACGGGGAAAGTATATTATTTGTTGGTAGGTTTGTTTATAGAAAGGGTTTACATGTTTTATTGGAAGCAATGAGATATATTGTAAATGAGAATGAGAAAGCAAAATTGACTATTGTAGGTACTGGTTATTTAAATTCTGTTTTAAAGCTTCTTATCAAAACATTGAATTTACAAAAGAAAATTTTTATTAAAAGGAATATAGAAAAAAACGAATTAATTAAATTATATCAAAAATCAAATGTTTTTGCTATGCCTTCTATTTACGGCGAATCCTTTGGTATTGTTTTATTAGAGGCCATGTCCTCAAAGACCCCGGTAGTTGCAACGAAACAAGGTGGTATAAAAGAAATTATAACTCACAAAAAAACGGGTTTACTTATAGAAAAAAATAAACCAAAAAAATTAGCACAAAATATTTTAAATTTATTAAATGATGAAAAACTTTCAAAAAAACTTTCCTCTAATGCATTTAAAGAAGTAAAAAAATATGATTGGAATATAATTATAAAGAAAATAGAAAAGGTGTATAAATGAAACCCGAGATAAGTATTTTCATCCCCGTTTATAAAGAATCAAAATTATTACCAAAAATTTTAAATGCGTTGATAAATCAAAGGGTTGATAAAGAAATTTTTGTAATTATAGATGAGCCAACGCAATATTCTTTAGACATTTCAAAAAAATTTGGAAAAAAAATTAAATTTATTATAAATAAAAAAAGAATTGGGAAGGCAAATGCGTTAAACAATGCTGTGAAACTATCTTCCAGTGAAATATTACTTTTTTTAGATGCGGATATAGAAATACCAAATGATTCAAATTTCCTTAAAAAGATTATAGAGGAAATGAAAGATGCAGATGTTTTGGATATAAAAAAAGAGGTTGTAAAGAATTCATTTCTTTCAAAAATAACATATTATGAATATGTTGGGTTTAATATTGGGTGTTGGTTAGCAGCAAGGTTTATTAAAAAATGTCCTAGTGTTAATGGTGCTGCGTTCGCTATGAAAAGAGATGTTTTTAATTCCATTAAAGGATTTAGAAGGGTTGTTTCCGAGGATTTAGATATAGCTATGAGAGCTTTTTTAAAAAATTATAAATTCAAATATACAAAAAAAGTTAAAGTTTACAATCACGTTCATTCAAATTGGAAGAATTGGATTGTGCAAAGAAGAAGATGGTCGACTGGTGTTGCATTGTGGTTTAAGGAATGGTATAAGGATTTATTAAAAAGTTGTGCGAAAGAACCGCAAATATTTATCCCAGCTTTATTTTTTATATTTCCTTCCCTAGCAATTATTTTAATTAACTTCTTAATACCAAATATGATTATATACAAAATAATTTCTGTATTTTTATTGTTCCTTTTAATAAAATTTAATTTTGCGTTACCAATCTTGTTATTTACAACTCTTGGTATAAATTTGCTTAAAAGTTTATTGGCATCAATTTTAAGTTTTCTTTCGTTTTCAATATTATTTTTTATATTTTCAAAAAAATTAGAATTTAAATTCAAAATTCATGAGTTCTTTTTTTATTATTTTTTCTATTCGCTCGTTACTCTTTTATTTATAATTACTTTTATAATTAAAGTATGGGTGTTTAATAAAAAATCAAATTTAAATTTAAAGGACTGGAAGGTTTAATTACTTTTCTTTTATCAGAACACCGTTTAAAACCCCATCTTTTCCTGGTTTGCTTGTAACTCTTACTACACCTAATTCAGTTTTAACTATACAACCTTTGGTTATTATACCTCTCCTCACATAATGTGGATTTGCCGGGTTTTTTTCTACAGAAATTATTTTTGTTGGTGTAACTTTTTTTGTTTTGGGGTCAGCAACATTAATTTTTTCTTCTGAAAACAATTTAATTTTTATTGTTTTCCCTCTACCATTTTTTATTTTAGCCTTTCTTTTGTCTATTTTTGTTGGTAAAAATTCTGTTCCTCTGTCCATTCTTCTTTTCTTTCTAAAACTTTTTATTCTTCCACCAGTGGGTTTTACTTTTGACCTTAAGTGCCATATTGCCATACAAACACCTTTTAAATAGTTAAGGATAATCTTTATATAAATTTATATCTAATTTATAAATCTAAAAATTTAAAAAACCAAAAGTTTTATATAGGTTTTAAATAAGAAATAAAAAGGGGTATTTAAATGCAAAGACCACTTGATGTACTTGGGAATGCCGTTGAAAAGAGAATATTAGTGAAATTAAAAACGGGCGAAGAAATCACTGGTTTACTTAAGGCCTTTGATTCTCATATAAATATTTGGCTCGAAGATGTAGAAATAAAGGGAGACAAACAAATAAAGACAGAAAGGGCCTTAATTAGAGGAGATAACATAATCTTAATCTTACCGGGAAAGTGATTTTTATGGTTAAAGGAACACCTAGTTTTGGTAAACATAATAAGGTAACCCATATTGCATGTAGAAGATGCGGCAGACATTCTTATCATATAAGGAAAAAATATTGTTCTGCATGCGGTTTTGGTAGATCAAGCAAAATAAGAAAATATGCTTGGCAATGGAAAAATGTTCAAAGAACCAAAAGGTTAGTATAATTAACCAAACTTATATTTATATATAAGAATTGTTAATTCTTCAAAAATATTTTTAAGAGTATTTTTCATATAAATTTAACTTAAAATTAATTATAAAAAGGATAAATTTAGTTACTTGGGCCCGTAGCTCAGTCTGGTAAGCTTTTTACAGGAGCTAAAGCGTTCTCAAAAAGCTTGGATAAATAGAGCACCAGGCTCTTAACAGGTCTTATGAAACAAAGATGATTGGAAGAGACCTGGGGGTCGCGGGTTCGAATCCCGTCGGGCCCATTTTTTAAGATAAAAGGCTAAAATATTATTATGAAATT